>CAYRLM010000310.1:0-1510 GCA_964425035.1 uncultured Ruminococcus sp. | reverse complement strand
CGCGGACGTGAGCGACGTCATTGACGGCGGCTATACCGTGCCGATTGTGTACAGCGGTTGGGTGGAATATCTGCTTTCGCCCATGTCCGAGGAGCTGGTGAACTTCATAAGCGGCGAGATAACAACCGAGGAGCTTCTGGAGCGTTTTGACGAGCTGAACGAGGAGTATCACAGCAATTCCGACAGCGGAGTTTACGCAATTGCCGATGAAAGGCTGTCAAATGAGCAGGCGGCGAGAATCACGGGCATGGCGTATATAGACTATCTTGACGCAGACGCAGCGCTTGTTTCCGTGGGAGGAATTTACGACAACTGCTACGAAAACTCACGAGGAGCAAACGGTCCCGTTTATGAGGGAAATATCACCGACGAAACGCTGAATATCTTCGTTCCTTACAGTACGAAGCTTGTGACTGTCGAAATGACAGGCTCGGAAATAAACGCTCTTGCGGACGAGGGCAAGCTGTTCGTGATTCAGCCCGGCTCTTACAAGGAAAAGCCGAACGAAACGGAGGTTGTCGAGTTCACGCTGCCGTACATTCTGACAGTAAAGGACGATGCAGAGCTTAGCGACGATACGACCTACACCGTTGCGTTCACCTATCAGGACTACAACACCGACCTCGCAGAGGAATGGGGCGACCGCATGACGATTCTTGACGGTGAAACGCCCTCTAAGGCTGTCAAAGCGTGGCTTCAGACGCAGGACGGACATATAAATTCCGATTCTCTCAACTGGTAAATTGCCGATATGAACAAAAATCCCCTGCGCCAAAAAACGCAGGGGATAATATTTTGTGCGGTGCTGCCTTAAAATTACATCTGCTTTCTGACCTTGATGTGAACCTCACGGAGCTGCTGCTCGGTAACCTCTGTCGGAGCGCCGAGGAGCAAATCCTGCGCATTGGAGTTCAGCGGGAACGCAATGACTTCTCTTATGCTTTCCTCGCCTGTCAGGAGCATTATCATTCTGTCCACGCCCGGAGCCATTCCCGCATGAGGAGGAGCGCCGAACTTGAATGCATTGTACAGCGCACCGAACTTGCTTGCGACATCTTCCTCGGAATAGCCTGCGATTTCGAACGCCTTTACCATGATGTCGAGGTCGTGGTTGCGGACAGCGCCCGAGGACAGCTCTACGCCGTTGCAGACAATGTCGTACTGATACGCGAGAATATCGAGCGGGTCTTTGTTTAACAGCGCGTCAAGTCCGCCCTGCGGCATGGAGAACGGGTTGTGCGTGAAGATAATCTTGCCCGTTTCCTCGTCAAGCTCATACATCGGGAAATCCACGATAAAGCACAGCTCAAAGCGGCTTTCGTCGATAAGGTTCATGCGCTTTGCGACCTCGGTGCGGATTTGTCCCGCAAACTTCGGCGCATTTTTCTTGCTGTCGGCGATAAAGTACAGAACGTCGCCCACTTCAAGCTCACAGCGCTTCGCAAGCTCGGCTCTCTGCGCATCGTCAAGGAACTTGTCGATAGGACCGTTGTACTTGAAGCCGCGGTTT
>CAYRLM010000309.1:0-1529 GCA_964425035.1 uncultured Ruminococcus sp. | reverse complement strand
ACCCACTTCTGATTCGGTCTGTCTGCACTGAAATCTCTGTTCAACAGGTTGGGATATTTATGAAGTGCTTGACTGTAATTACGATATGTCTTTCGTCTGACAACAGATAAGAGATTGTATTTTCTCATCACACGCAGTACAGTTTTAGGGTTACGATGAACACCCTTGCGTTTTAACCATTCACATACCCTACGATAGCCGTATGTACTTTTTGTTTCTTCCTGACATTCTCTGATAAGATTTGCTAATGTTAAATCTTTCGACGGTATATCCATTCTTTTAACATAATCATAGTATCCGCTGCGTGACACATCAAAAAATCTGCACATTGCACTGACTGAATATTTATCCTTGTGGCGATAGATGACTAAGTATTTAACAGATTGTTTCACTTCCTTTCTGTGAGCGAGAGAAAATCCCTCATTAATTCATTTTCCATTTCCAATGACTTGATTTTTCCCTCTTTGCGAGCAAGAATATATCTTAACTCTGTAACTTTGTCTTGCTCTGTAACAACGCAATCCTTTGGTGGTCTGCCTTTGCGTTTTAATGCTATGCCTGCTGCCAGTTTTCTTTGATTAGTATTATATCGTGTAATGAAATTTGTTAATTGTTTTATTGAAAAACCTAATCTTTCTCCAATTTCTCGCTTGGTAAGACCTTGCGCTCTTAATTCGAGAATTTCCTTTTCATATTCCTTTATGTGTCTGTAACTTCTTGGCATAAAAATACCTCCTATGGCTTTTTATTTCATTATACCATAGGAGGCTCTTTTTTTCTATTGTCCGTTTTTACCGGTTCTGTTCAAATTTTGCTACAGCCTCTTTTTTGTCACGCCGTCAATGTGCCGCTCTCAGACTCAATCAACAAATACAGCTTTTCCTCGGCTCCCGTTTCCATATCAATATATATCAGGCATCGTCTGTCCTCAATTCTGCCCTCAATCTGCCAGCAGAACTTTTCACCGCCGCCGTCCGTCGGTATAAGCGCACGGCTGACGCCTTCAATTTCCACGTTGGGATTCACCTTTTTCTTTGCCTCCTCGGCTGAAATTTTAATGTTCGGGAGATTTCTCGTGAAGTGATTCATAATATAGCCTCTCGCCTCCACGCCGATGACCTCGCCGGTATCCAACGCAACCTTCACCTTTATGAGGTCGGGATAGAGAGTATAGCCCTCCTGCTCTGCGGCATAATTTATAACCGCCACCGAGTGCGACTTTTCGTAGTAGCTTTCCTTCATGTCGGGGTAGCCGTTATTTGTCAGAAATTCCGTAGCCTTGAGACGTGCCTGAGCCATGTCAATCTCTTCATCGCCCACGAACCTGTCATTCAGCAGAAATTCAAGATATCCGCCGTTTTTTGTTATACCTATCGTCACGCTATCGTCGGACAGGTAATACATCGGCAAAACGCCCTCCTCTTCGCTTATCGAGAAGCTTAAATCTCCGGAAATCGACTTTGCTTTTGCAATTGCCTCATCCTCGCTTATTTCCGCCGTTTGGCTCACCAGCACGCTCTTTTTATCCG
>CAYRLM010000308.1:0-1532 GCA_964425035.1 uncultured Ruminococcus sp. | reverse complement strand
AAAGGTAAAGAAAATGCAAAGCCAGCTGCTCCACGAAAACGGCTACGAGCCTACCGAGGACGAAATCGCAGAAAAGCTCAACATGCCGCTTGATAAGGTTCGTGAGATAATCCGCATAGCACAGGATCCCGTTTCCCTCGAAACGCCTATCGGCGAGGAGGAGGACAGTCATCTCGGCGACTTTATCCCCGACGAGGACGCACCCGCTCCCGCCGACGAAGCGTGTAACAGCGTACTCAAGCAAACTCTCGGCGAGGTGCTGGATACTCTTACCGAGAGAGAAAAGCGTGTAATAATCCTGCGGTTCGGTCTTATAGACGGCAGACAGAGAACGCTTGAGGAAGTGGGACAGGAGTTCCAAGTGACAAGAGAGCGTATCCGACAGATCGAAACAAAGGCTCTGCGTAAGCTGCGACACCCCACACGCAGCAAGAAGCTGAAAGATTTCCTGGAATAAGCAAACCTACCTGTACATACGGCTTGACATGGAAAGGATAAGTAATGAGCAACTCAAAAGTTATCAGCGAGCTTCTGGAACGTGGCAGGCAGAACAGCAAGCTCACCACAAAGGAGATAACCGATGCCATCGAGGAGATGGATATAGACGCCGAGCAGATAAACAAGCTATATGATGACCTTGAGAGCAATAATATAGAGATAGTTGACGATATAGTCACCGGTGACCTTGATACGGCGCTTGATTACTCCAATGACGAGGACAGCGATTACTCCGCCGACGGGTTCGCAGTGGACGACCCCGTAAAGATACATCTCAAGGAAATAGGCAGGATACCGCTGCTTTCCGCAGAAGAAGAAATACAGCTTGCCGAAAAGATAAGCTCCGGCGATGAATATGCGCGTGACAGGCTCATCGAAGCAAACCTGCGCCTTGTTGTCAGCATTGCCAAGCACTTTGTCGGGAGAGGTATGCCGTTTCTGGATCTTATTCAGGAGGGTTACATCGGGCTTATCAAGGCTGTTGAGAAGTTTGACCACACCAAAGGCTACAAGTTCTCCACATACGCCACATGGTGGATAAGACAGTCTATTTCAAGGGCTATTGCAGATCAGGCAAGAACTATTCGTATTCCGGTGCATATGGTCGAAACCATCACCAAGGTCAAAAAAGCGCAGAACCTGCTGCTTCACCGCAACGGACACGAGCCTACCATCGAGGAGGTCGCAAAAGAACTGAACATGACCCCGGAGCGTGTGCGAGAGATAATCCGCATTGCACAGGATCCTGTTTCGCTGGAAGCCCCTGTGGGCGAGGAGGAGGACAGCTTCCTCGGCGACTTTATCCCGGACGAGGACGCACCTGCGCCTATCGACAGCGCAATGCAGTCTGTATTCAAGGACGAGCTGAACAAGGCTCTCGACACCCTGCCGGCAAGAGAACGCGATGTTCTGAAATTCCGCTACGGGATCGGCAGCGACCGCTCGCATACCCTCGAAGAGGTAGGCAGAGAATTTAACGTCACCCGTGAGCGTATCCGCCAGATAGAAGCAAAGGCTCTCCGCAAGCTGCGCCA
>CAYRLM010000307.1:0-1546 GCA_964425035.1 uncultured Ruminococcus sp. | reverse complement strand
ACATATCGGTCTTTACCGCGACGAGAATAACGGCAACGCTCCGCAGGAATATTACTGCAAGCTGCCGTTCGATATCGCAAACCGCGAGGTCATTATCCTTGACCCAATGCTCGCCACCGGCAGCTCCGCCGTAAAATCCGTTGACATCGTTAAAAAGGCGGGAGCAAAGCAGATAAAGTTCATGTGCATAATCACCTGCCCCGAGGGCTTAAAGAACCTCCAAGAGGCTCACCCCGACGTTGACATCATATGCGGCGCTATCGACAAGGGACTTAACGAAAATTCCTATGTCATTCCCGGTATCGGCGACTGCGGCGACAGGCTTTTCGGCACTAAGTGATTTTTCCGTAAATAAAAAAAGCGTTCTGAATGGGGATTACAGGCTGCTGACGGATAAATTCCGGGCTGCGGTCTTACCTGCTCGGGGCGCTTTTTACATTTATTGGATTGTAAAATGTTACACGGCATTGCAGAGCCGTTTGTAACTGTCAAGGGTAAAAATAACCGAAATCTCCCATGAGTTTTCTACATATTTTATTTAAGCATACCCCACAATTAAGGTTGACATGTACAAGAAAAAGTGGTATTATAGATATGCTGCTACTAGATATAGAATATCATGCTGCAAATATAGAAGTGAAAGGATCGTCCGGAAAATGATAAGGGTAATCAAAAAGGACAACACAAAAGAAGAATTCAATGTTCAGAAGGTAGTGAATGCGGTCAACAAATCAGCCACCAGAGTTATGTATACCTTTACCCCAGACGAAATAGACTTCATCTGCAAATTCGTGACCGATAAGGCGGAAGCGCTGCACACAGATGAAATTTCCATCGCACAGATGCACAATATTGTCGAAAGCGCACTGGAAGCCACCAATCCCGCCGTTGCGAAAAGCTATAAGGACTACCGCAACTACAAGCAGGATTTCGTAAGCATGCTGGACGAGGTGTACAAAAAGAGCCAGTCAATCATGTACATAGGCGACAAGGAGAACTCCAACACAGACTCCGCGCTGGTTTCCACAAAGCGCAGCCTTATATTCAACGAGCTGAACAAGAACCTCTACCAGAAGTTCTTCATGACAACCGAGGAGCTTCAGGCGTGCCGTGACGGCTACATCTATGTACACGATATGAGCGCTCGCCGAGATACCATGAACTGCTGTCTGTTTGACGTCAAGAGCGTACTGGAGGGCGGCTTTGAGATGGGCAACCTCTGGTATAACGAGCCCAAGACACTTGCTGTGGCGTTCGACGTTATCGGCGACATCACGCTTTCCGCCGCAAGCCAGCAGTACGGCGGCTTTACCGTGCCGAGCGTGGATTTGCTGCTTGAGCCGTATGCGGAGAAATCCTACAAAAAGCAGTTCGACCGCTACAAGAGCTTGGGGCTTTCCGATGAAGCCGCCGACCGAGAAGCAATGGCAGACGTCAAGGTGGATTTCGAGCAGGGCTTTCAGGGGTGGGAGTACAAATTCAACTCCGTAAGCTCCAGCCGCGGCGATTATCCGTTTATTACCATGACCGCAGGCACCGGAACGGG
>CAYRLM010000306.1:0-1557 GCA_964425035.1 uncultured Ruminococcus sp. | reverse complement strand
GTTCCCGCCAAAACTGCGGCGAGAGGGGTAAAGTCCCCGCTGTGTGAGCGCAGCCCCGCCGCCTTTTCCTCGTCTGGGGGAAGAACCGTTATATCGCAGTCGGAGCTGTCAAACATTGCACGAATGCGGCTGAGCTGTTCCTCAAAGGTCATCTCAGACCTCCCAGCTGCCGAGGTACTTTTCCTGCTCCGGGGTCAGCTTGTCTATCTCAATGCCCCAGTAGCGCAGCTTGCGCACTGCGACCTCGTGGTCGACGGATTTCGGCACGTTCACGGTCATATGCTCTCCGGACTTCACGGCGGCGCTGTTCTGTGCGATATACTTTGCGGAAAGCGCCTGTATTGCGAAGCTCATGTCCATTATCTCGGCGGGGTGTCCGTCACCGGCGGCAAGGTTCACCAGTCTGCCCTCGGCTATGACGAACACGGTGTTTCCGTTGGCGAGCTTGTAGCCCATGATGTTGTTGCGTGCGACATAGCTTTCCTTTGCGATTTCACGCAGCTTCGCCATGTTTACTTCCACGTCGAAATGACCTGCGTTGCAGCAGATAGCGCCGTCCTTCATATTGAGGAACGCTTCCTCGCCGACAACATCTGCGCAGCCGGTAACGGTCACGAAGAAATCGCCCACCTTTGCCGCCTCTTTCATCGGCATTACCTTGAAGCCGTCCATAACCGCCTCCATAGCCTTTATCGGGTCGATTTCGGTGACGATTACGTCCGCACCCAGTCCCTTTGCACGCATTGCCACGCCCTTGCCGCACCAGCCGTATCCCGCCACAACCACGTTCTTTCCGGCAACGATAAGGTTGGTGGTGCGGTTTATTCCGTCCCATACGGACTGTCCCGTGCCGTAGCGGTTGTCGAACAGGTGCTTGCAGTCTGCGTCGTTCACGAGAACCATCGGGAATTTCAGCGCCTTGTCCCTGTCCATTGCTTTCAGGCGGATAATGCCCGTGGTGGTTTCCTCGCAGCCGCCCAGCACCTCCGGGATAAGCTCGGGGTATTCGTTGTGTATCAGGTTCACGAGGTCGCCGCCGTCGTCGATTATGACATTGGGACGTGCCTTTATGACCTGCGAGATATGGCGGTGGTATTCCTCATCGGTGGCGTTGTACCATGCGAATACGTTCAGACCGTCATGCACGAGGGCTGCGGCAACATCGTCCTGCGTGGACAGCGGATTGCTTCCCGTGACGTACATTTCGGCACCGCCCGCCGCCAGCACCTTGCAGAGATATGCGGTCTTTGCCTCCAGGTGAACGGAGAGAGCCACACGCATACCTGCGAAAGGCTTTTCCTGCTCGAATTCCTTTTCAATGCCGTTAAGCAGCGGCATATTGCGCTTCACCCATGCGATTTTGCGTGCGCCGCTTTCCCAGAGGTCACGGTTTCTTATTTCGTCAGACATTTTTATTAGGCTCCTTTGTTTTTTGGTTATAATACCTGCAAAGCAGGAATTTATTTGTAAGATTAAGTCATTTCCCGCAGGAAAATGACACGGCTTGTCGAAAAAGTTTATTTAGCCTGCGAAGCAGGCTATTAAAATCCGTTTTTT
>CAYRLM010000305.1:0-1616 GCA_964425035.1 uncultured Ruminococcus sp. | reverse complement strand
AGGGGACGATGTTTTGCTTTCGTCCCCTGTTATTTTATTGATGAAGCGTTTCCTTTGCCCTTGCGCTTGCGATTATCCCGACGGCTCTTGCCAGACGGTTCACTTCCTCCTGCACAGTGAATGCGGAGGGCGCAAAGCGTACCGTGCCGTATTCCAACGTGCCGAGCTTTTTGTGGGCGAGGGGTGCGCAGTGGAGTCCGCCCCTAAGACAGAAGCCAAGGTCGCTTAGTCTTGAGGAAGCCTCCGCCGAGGGAATATCTCCGATATTGAACGAAACCACGGGAGCGTACCTCTCCGGGTATTTGTCTATCTCCGAATACACCGTAACGCCCGGTATCCTGCGCAGCATACCGCACAGGCTGCGGCAGAGCGCCGTTTCATGCGCCAGAATTTTCTGAGGCGTCCTTGCTTTTACAAAATCCACACCGGCTCCCAGCGCTATTGCGCCGGGGGTGTTGATAGTCCCTCCCTCAAATCTGTCCGGCAGGAAATCGGGCTGTTCAAGGCTCTCGCTGGCGCTGCCCGTGCCGCCCTCGATAAGGGTTTTCAGCGGATATTTCCCATCGGTCAGCATAAGCCCTGTTCCCATCGGGCCGTAAAGCCCCTTGTGTCCTGCGGTGCAGATGATGTTTATTCCGTCCTTGAGGCTGAGCGGAAGCAGCCCCGCTCCCTGAGCTGCGTCTACTATGAAGCATATGTGCTTGCGGCGGCAGAGATCCGCAAGCTCTGCGACAGGCATTCGCTGACCCGTGACATTTCCTGCGGCGGTGCAGATGAGCGCCGCTGTTTCCGGGCGTATCGAACGGGCGGCGTTCAGCACTGTCTGTTCCGGGTCTGCGGAGGCTTCAAACAGGGTGCAGCTCACTCCGCTTTCCCTCAGGGAATGCACCGGGCGGATAACGGCGTTATGCTCGATATCGCTCAGCACAAAATGCGCCCCGGGGTACGCAATTCCCTTTATGGCGATATTCAGCGCATGGGTGCAGTTAAGCGTGAACACGGTGTTTTCCGGCTCTGCGCCGAAGAAGTCCGCACAGCTGCTGCGGCAGGCGAAAACCGCCCGTGACGCCGCCATCGACATCGCATGACCCGAACGTCCGGGATTTGCGCCGTATGCGGTCATTGCACGGCTCCATGCCTGATAAACGCTCCGAGGCTTGGGGTAAGTGGTGGCGGCGTTATCCAGATATATCACAGCTTATCCCCACTTGGGAAAGCAGAGGGCAGACAACCCTCTTATCCCCGATTATTTTGAGCGTAAAGCTGCACCCGTTCCGCCCCGTGGTGCGCTGTACTACGCTTTTTATGCCTTTTTTCTCAAGGTGAAGCCGAGCCTTCTCCGCCTGAGTCATTGATTTTGCATTTATGATAAAATAGTTCATTGTGGTTCTCCTTGTGTTATTGCAGTATGTCCCGTTGTGCAGCGGCGGCTTCCTGCACATTATTATATGCAGCAGGAGGCAAGTAGGTCAGTATTGCGATTACAGTTCGTTTTGCCGGATTTGATGTATTTTAACCGCATAAAAAAAGATCCGCTGTTTGCAACAGAGGATCTCAGACCGTCGAAAAACCCCGCCGCAGCGGGATAAAAGTTTTCGGTCCAGCCTTTTTCAAAA
>CAYRLM010000304.1:0-1622 GCA_964425035.1 uncultured Ruminococcus sp. | reverse complement strand
TTTTGTTTTGCGTCGGTAATTTACGGGAGCATATTATTTGCAGGATTTTCAAAAAAGGCTTGCAAAAAAAACTATACTATGATATAATGGATATAAATGAGTTGTGTCGGAAAAGCGGCACTTCCTTATATTTGCATTAAGTAAGAGAGGTCACAACTATGCTTTATTCACAGATGAGCAAGGAACAGCTTCTGGCTGAAAAGACAGAGCTTGAGAAGCAGTACGCAGACTACAAGGCGAGAGGGCTGAAGCTTGATATGTCAAGAGGAAAGCCTGCGCCTGAGCAGCTCAATCTTTCACTGGATATGCTGCTGCACTGTCTGGACGGCGACTACAAATCCAGCAACGGCATTGACTGCCGCAATTACGGCGTTCTTGACGGTATCCCGGAAGCAAAGGCGCTGTTTCAGGAAATGCTGGGACTTACCCCAGATGAACTTATCGTTGGCGGAAACTCCAGCCTTCAGCTTATGTATGATACTATTATCCGTGCGCTCCAGCTGGGCGTGCTTGGCAGCGAGAAGCCGTGGTGCAAATACGAGCATGTGAAGTTCCTCTGCCCCGCTCCGGGATATGACAGGCATTTCGCCATCTGTCAGGCTCTCGGCATAGAGATGATAACCATAGATTATCGTGATGACGGCCCCGATATGGACACCATAGAGAAGCTGGTAGCCGAGGACGAGGAAATAAAGGGTATCTGGTGCGTTCCCATGTATTCCAACCCCACCGGAATTACATATTCCGACGAGGTAGTAAAGCGCTTCGCCAATCTCAAGCCCAAGGCAAAGGACTTCCGCATATTCTGGGATAACGCATACTGTGTTCATCATCTCTCCGAGAATCACGACCACCTGCTGAACATCATCGAGGAATGCCGCAGCGCCGGAAATCCTAACATGGTATTCGAGTTTACCTCCACCTCAAAAATATCCTTCCCCGGCGGCGGACTGGCTGTCATTGCGGCAAGCAAGGAGAATATCGATTTCATCAAGAGCCAGATGACATACCAGACTATCGGCTTCGACAAGCTCAATCAGCTTCGTCATGCGAAGTATTTCAAGAATTTCGAGAGCATAAGCGAGCATATGAAGCACCATGCGGCAATAATCCGCCCGAAGTTTGATGTGGTTCTCTATATGCTTGACAAGGAGATAGAGCCTCTCGGCATAGGAAAGTGGAACAAGCCCAACGGCGGCTACTTCATATCCTTTGACGCACTTCCGGGCTGTGCAAAGAGAATAGTTTCCCTCGCAAAGGAAGCCGGAGTTGTGATGACCGGCGCCGGCGCCACATTCCCCTACGGCAAAGACCCCAAGGACAGCAATATCCGCATTGCGCCGACATTCCCGTCTGTTGACGAGCTTCGTCAGGCAATGGAAATATTCTGCGTGTGCGTTAAATTGGCAAGCGCAGAGGTGCTGCTAATGAACTGAAAATGACTTTTTATAAACTTGTCCGTGGGTATATTTGCTCACGGACTTTTTTTATAAACAGCAATGGCATACGACGTTTAAGCGTCTGCCATTTTAGCTTGTCGAAAAATTTCATTTTGCCTGCGAAGCAGGCATTTGTAATCCGTTTTTTGCCTCAGCTTAAAGGTGACTGCGTCGACCTGACCG
>CAYRLM010000303.1:0-1623 GCA_964425035.1 uncultured Ruminococcus sp. | reverse complement strand
GGCTGCCGAGCCTTGTGTGCTTGAGTATCACCGTGGGGTAAATGCGCACCGTGTCCGGCTTCAGCGCAATGAACTCACGGCAGGTCAGCCGCACATACTCCTGCGTGTCCCCGTACAGCCCCGTCATCATTTGCAGACCCAGAGAAATTCCGCTGTCCCTGATAAGCGCCGAAGCCCTGCGCACGTCCTCTGCGGAATGTCCCCGCCCATTCGCCCGCAATACCTCGTCGGACATGGACTGTGCGCCCAGTTCCACCGCAGTCATGCCGTATTTTTTCAGCAGTGCGATGATTTCACCGTCGATACAGTCGGGGCGTGTGGAGCAGCGTATGCCGCAGTATACGCCGGGGTACTTCTCAACCGCCGCCGCTGCGCTTTCCAAAAGGCTTATCATATAATCCCGCGGAACCGCCGTGAAGCTGCCGCCGAAAAACGCTATCTCCGCCTGTATTCCCTTTTCCGCAAGATGCCCCGCCTGACTCTCCAGCAGCGCCGAAACCTCTGCGGCGTCGGGAGCGTGAACCGCCCCGGATATGCTGCGCTGGTCGCAGAAGCTGCACCGATGAGGGCAGCCTATGTGCGGTATGAATACCGAAATATTAGTCCGTTTCATAGCCCATCAGCCCGATTGCTTCCTTTGCGGCTGCCTGCTCCGCTTCCTTCTTGCTCTGACCCGAGCCTGCGCCGATGCTCTGACCGTTCAGCATTACCTCGGCGTTGAAGGTCTTGTGGTGAGCCTCGCCCTCTTCCTCGGTCACCTGATATGCTATTTTCTCCTCGGGGTTCTGCTGGATTATCTCCTGAAGAATGGTCTTGTAGTCGCCGAGCTTCACCTTGCCGCTCTTTATCGCCTCGATTGACGGCACGAATTTCATGATGAACCTCTGCGCCTCCTCCATTCCTCCATCAAGGAATATTGCGGCGATAAGCGCCTCGAAGGCGTCGGCAAGAATGGAGCGCCGCTCTCGTCCGCCCGTCATCTCCTCGCCCTTTCCCAGCAGGATATAATCCCCGAGAGAAATGCGCTTTGCGAAGCTGTACAGCGAATTTTCGCACACGATGGAGGCACGCAGCTTTGTAAGCCCTCCCTCGGGTACGGTGGTCATATTTGTGTAAAGGTACAGCGATACCGTTATCTGAAGTACGCTGTCCCCGAGGAACTCCAGACGCTCGTTGCTTCCGTTGTTCTTTCCGCCGGCGTAGCTGGAATGGGTCATTGCGCCTTTAAGATACGACTTGTCCCTGAAGGTGTAGCCTATATCCTTTTCAAGCTGGCTGAATTCCGACATATCAATCCTCTTCCTTCACTCCGAGGGCGGCAATGGCGCTTGTCATTTCCTCTATCGCATTCTTCTCAACGAACATCTTCGCCTGACGGAAAGCGCCGAGGAACGCCGCTGCGTCCGAGCTGCCGTGCGCCTTGAACACGGGCTTTGAAGTACCCAGCAGCGGCGAGCCGCCGATGGTCTTGTAGTCAAGCTGCTTTGTGATATCGCCGAGCTGCTTCTTCACGCACAGCGCTCCCAATTTTGTCTTGAGGTTGGCGAAGAACATGCTTTTCAGCGACTGCTTCATCAGTATTCCCATGCCCTCGCAGGCTTTCAGGAACACGTTTCCCGTGAA
>CAYRLM010000302.1:0-1628 GCA_964425035.1 uncultured Ruminococcus sp. | reverse complement strand
GTGTAGTCTGTGCTGCCGGAGGCTCGGCGGAGCGCTTCGTTCAATCCGGGGGTTGTCCATATGTAGTTGTTGCGGTCAAACTCGCTGCCGTCATCCCACAGGAACGCCGCTATCCCGGCGTCACGGCACAGCTTTGTCAGCATTTCGCAGAAATACACACGGCCGGGGATATCATCTCCGCAGGCGGTGTATTCCGTGATAATCACAGGTATGCCATTGTCGGTGAAAGCTGTTTTCAGACCGGTTATCATGTTCTCCATCATAATACGGTCGGAATCGCTGCCCCAGCTGTCCTGCGCTCCGTCAAGTCCGGCTGATACATAATAATGTACGGACAATATGCACCTGTCGCTTGGGTCGTCGGGCATTTGAAAGCGGCTGTCCGACGAGAGGATTATGTCGGCGTTATATCCGGCAATCAGCAGATGCCGCCATGGATTATTGCCGCCGGAGCTGCGCACGGTATCCACAAAAATCCGGTTTATCTCGTTGAGCAGGGCATAGGAGTCGTCCTCGGACATATCGGGGAAACACACCTCGTTCATGCTCTCGAACAGAATGCGCTCGTTATAGCCGCCGAATTTCTCGGCAAGCTGCTGCCAGATACGGCGGTAGCGTGCAAGGACTTTATCCCGATCCTCGGCGGCGGAGCGCAGCCATGAGCCGCTGTCGCCGTCGTGGTACATTGTCAGTATCACATACATTCCGCTGTCGTAGGCGTAGTTCACCACCTGTGTGATACGGTTCATCCAGCCTTCTTCAATGCTGCCCTGCTCGTCTATGTGATCCTGCCATGTTATCGGCAGACGGACTGCGTTCACGCCGCTGTCCATAAGTCCCTCAAAAAGCTTGGCGGAGGCGGGGGCGTTTCCTCGGAGCGTTTCGGTGGCTATGGCGCTTTCCGGGTCGTCGGGGGTGAGATAGTTCTCAAGGGACAGCCCCATGTTCCAGCCGATACGGATATTGCTTACAAGCTGATCGGAGGTGATGTCGAGCATTGCCGCAGGGGGAGCGTCGTCGTCGGAGGAAGCGCCGCTGAACACCTGATCCGGGTCAAGTATGTGCTTTTCGGAGGCGGCGGAGCAGCCTGTCAGCATAAGCGCCGACAGCAGAAGCAGCGACAGCAGGGCGGATATTCTTTTCATCGGCGGCACTTCCTTTCTGTATATGTCAGTAATTATCATAACACATTTTGTGACGGATTTCAAGTGGCGCAGCGGAAAATTTATACAAATATTTCGGGCAATGCCGCAAATTACAGCGTTCCGTGAGAGTACAGCCGCTTTTATTGCATACTGTTCCGTGCCGAAATATTGCCGCACGGCTTTTGCTTATATATATTATAATAGGTATAATCGGGAGAAATTTCCTCAAAAAAACCGCTTTAGATGTTTTATACAAAAAACTTGTAAAATATCGATTTATTTTTCCAAAATCGCTAAAGTTTGGGGAGATATCGGACGATATTATATACGTGATAGCTAAAAAGGCTATATTCCACGAAACCCCAGTGTACATAAAGGCGGACGGAAAGATATTACTTTAACCACCACCTCACAGGAACGAATCCGATAAAGAGGTGCGAAATTTCAAGGAGGATATTATTATGGGAATGGTAGTACAGCACA
>CAYRLM010000301.1:0-1661 GCA_964425035.1 uncultured Ruminococcus sp. | reverse complement strand
CGATTTATCAAGCTTCCACACCGTATTGCTCCGTAAAAAGCGCTGTCCGAAAAACGGGCAGCGCTGCGGTATTACTTCTTGCCGAAAAGTCCGCCCAGACCTCCGAGCTTGTCTTTAAGATCGTCAACATTCACCTTAGCCTTAACTCCGTCCGCAATCTGCTTTACCACGTCGTCCGGAAGATCTACGCCGATTATCCCCTCAACGGTCTTGATGGGTTCCTTCTGGAAATTTGCGGCGATATTGGGGTCGCTCTTTACCTTGTTGACTACTTCGTCGATTTTTGCCTTTACGTCCATGACATTCTCTCCTTGCTTAATAATTTGGCGTACAACGCCTTAGTATCAGTATAGCACATTCTTTGACGGATTTCAAGTGCCGCCGCTCCTTTTTTTGTATAATCTCCCATCACAATTTTCGCAAAAACACTTGCATTTGCTTTCATATATTGATATAATATAAATTGACGATTAAAAAGTGAAAAGAGGTATGGTTTTGAATTTATTTGGCTACATATCGGACGCATTCAACAACTTTCTGCGTGTGCTTATGTCGATAACCGTATTTGACGTCATAGATATCATTCTTATGGCAGTGCTCATCTGCTTAGTGATAAAGCTGATGAAGGAAACCCGCGCGGAGCAGCTTCTCAAGGGTATTCTGGTGCTGGTGGCGCTGTTCTTCATCGTGCAGATATGTCAGCTTAAGGTAATGAGCTTCCTGTTCCAGAACTTCTTCCAGGTGGGACTTATCGCCATTGTGATTGTGTTCCAGCCGGAATTGCGCCGTATGCTCGAAAAGGTCGGCACGGCAAAAATGCCGAACATAGTGCAGTCCTTCGACAACGGAATGGGTGACGTTCAGGCGCGCGAAAAATGCATTCATGGCATTGCGGACGCCTGTGAAAGTCTAAGCCGCACCCGTACAGGCGCGCTTATCGTTATCGAACGGCAGACAAAGCTGGGCAATATCATTGAGCAATCCACCGTGATAAATTCCGACCCCACTCCGGAGCTGTTCTGCAACCTGTTCTACAACAAGGCTCCGCTTCACGACGGTGCTGTTATAATCCGCGGCAACAGGATATACGCCGCAGGCTGCTTCCTGCCGATAACAAGCAAGGGGCAGTACGTTGACGCAGACCTCGGCTCCCGCCACCGTGCGGCTCTCGGCATGAGCGAAAACTCGGACGCACTGATTATCGTTGTATCGGAGGAAACCGGGATAATATCCGTAGCAAAAGCAGGTCAGCTCACAAGGTTCAACACCGAATACAACCCCAAAGAGGCGCTTATAAACATTCTCCGCGACGAAATGCCCGACGTTTCCAAAAACAAAAGCAAGGGCAGGCGCAGAGCCAAAACCACGCAGAGCGGCACTGACGAAGAATAAGGAGAAAGCATGGAAAACAATACAAAAAACAATGACCTGAAACCAAATGGCGGCCGCTCCCTGAAAAGCTTCCTGAGCGGTATCGGCAAGGCGGCGAAAAGCGATGTGAAAGCCATCGTGTTCAGCTTTGTATTAGCGCTGATAGTGTGGATATGCGTATCAATTTCGGTGTTCCCGACCATCGAAACCAGCATATCCGGTATACAGATACAGGTACAGCCAACCGAATACATGGTGAGCCATAACCTCCAGATAACCGACAGCTATTA
>CAYRLM010000300.1:0-1678 GCA_964425035.1 uncultured Ruminococcus sp. | reverse complement strand
GAAAAAAATTGCTTAAAATATTGCAAAATTCCATAAAGTGTGCTATACTATATAATGTGTGCATAGAAACGGAAAAATATCGGAAAAAGGCGGTGAGAGTGTGGATATTCGAGTGGGCGACGTGCTTGTCATGAAAAAACAGCACCCCGGCTGCGGCAGCAATAAAATGCGAGTTCTGCGCTGCGGAGCTGATTTCAAGCTGTCCTGCGAGGGCTGCGGGCACAGCTTCATGATACCCCGCTCAAAGTGCGAGAAGAAAATAAAATCCGTTCTGCGTGAAACGGAAAACTCCGAGGGTTAGCGGGTTGGATTTTTTTGGCAAGAACCAATCCTGCGGAGGTAAATTTAAACGATGATTGACAAAATAAAAGCTGCGGAAGCAAGATATGACGAGATAAACATGAAGCTCTCCGACCCGAACGTGATTTCGGACAATACGCTCTATAAAGAGCTGATGAGAGAGCAGAAAAATCTTACTCCGCTTATTGACACATATCAGAAATATAAGAAGTGCGAAGCGAATTTCGAGGACGCAAAAGCCGCTATCGAGGAAGCGGGGGAAGATTCGGAGCTTCGGGAGCTTGCACAGTCGGAATATGCCGAGAATAAACAGCTCATGGAGCAGTACACCGAGGAGCTGAAGCTGTTGCTGCTGCCGAAAGACCCCGACGATGACAGGAGCGTTATCGTCGAGATAAGAGCGGGCGCAGGCGGCGAAGAAGCCGCACTGTTCGCAAACTCCATGTTCAGAATGTACTCTATGTATGCGGCGCAGAAAGGCTGGAAGATTGACGTTATAAGCTCAAATCCGACCGAGCTGGGCGGTTTCAGAGAGATTGCGTTCAGCGTGGACGGGGACGAGGTTTATTCTCGACTTAAGTACGAAAGCGGAGTTCACAGGGTTCAGCGTGTTCCCGAAACCGAGTCGCAGGGGCGCATCCAGACCTCGACGGTGACGGTTGCGGTGCTGCCCGAGGTGGAAGAGGTGGACGTTGACATAAATCCTGCCGACCTCACGATACAGACCTATCGTTCGAGCGGCGCAGGCGGTCAGCATATCAACAAGACCGAGTCCGCTATCCGCATTATCCACAATCCCACGGGAGTTGTCGTGGAGTGTCAGGAAGAGCGTTCTCAGTTCAAAAACAAGGAAAAGGCAATGAAAATGCTGTACAGCAAGCTTTATGAGGCGAAGCTCACCGAGCGTGACAGCGCCATTGCCGAGGAGCGCCGCATTCAGGTCGGAACGGGCGACCGCTCCGAGCGCATACGAACCTATAATTTCCCCCAGTCGAGAGTTACCGACCACAGAATCGGGCTTACGCTGTACAAGCTCGACAACATGATGAACGGCGACTGCGACGAGGTTTTCGAGGCGCTCCGTGTCGCGGACCAAGCGGCGAAGCTGCTTAAACAGCAAGATAATTGAGATTTTTGGGTGTGATTTGATTGAATACGGAAATTCTGCCTTTTGACGAAAAAAGCGCGGAAAAGGCCGCGGAGATACTGCGAAGCGGCGGAATTGTAGGAATACCTACCGAAACGGTTTACGGGCTTGCCGCGGACGCGCTGAACACGGAAGCCGTGCGGAGCATTTTTGCCGCCAAGGGCAGACCGCAGGACAATCCGCTGATTGTTCATATCAGCAATATGGATATGCTGCCGCCGCTCGTGAGGG
>CAYRLM010000299.1:0-1683 GCA_964425035.1 uncultured Ruminococcus sp. | reverse complement strand
ACAAAAATCCATAATTCCGCAAGGTTATTCACCGCAAATTTCACAAAAAAACAATTTTACTATTGCAAACGGCAGCAAAAAATGATACAATATAATATACTGTTTCAAAATTTCAATATAAAAAAGGAGAATGTAAATGGCGGATATTTATGTGCTTATCGCATTTGTGCTTTATGCGCTTGCTATGCTGACTATCGGTATCGTTTCATACAGGAAATCCAAAAGCATGAACGATTATTTTATCGGAGGCCGTCAGCTCGGCAGCTGGACGACCGCTATCTCGGCGCAGGCTTCCGACATGAGCGGCTGGCTGCTTATGGGACTTCCCGGAGCGGTTTATGCCGGGGGACTTACCGAAAGCTGGATTGCTATCGGGCTTTTTATCGGTACATATCTTAACTGGCGGCTTATCGCCGCAAAGCTGCGCAAAATGTCCTACGCAGCCGGCGACGCAATAACTATCCCGGAGTACTTCCAGAAGCGCTTTTTCACGAAAAAGCCCGTTATCCGCTTCGCCTGCGCTGCGATAATCTTCGTGTTCTTTCTCGTGTACACCGCTTCGGCATTCAGCAGCGGCGCAAAGCTGTTCAATTTTATTTTCGGAACCAATTACACCACGTCGCTTACCATAGGCGCCGTCATAATTATATCCTACACGTTTCTGGGCGGCTTCATCGCAGTCTGCTGGACGGATATGATACAGGGTCTGCTGATGTTCGCCGCACTGGTGGTGGTTCCCATTGTCTGCGTATTCCGCACCCCGGATATCTCGGCGGTTCAGTTCCTAAACACCGACGGAGGGATTATAAGCAACTACCTTAATATGTTAGAGAACGCCGACGGCAGCATTGCATGGACAACGATACTGTCGGGTCTTGCATGGGGTCTGGGATACTTCGGTATGCCGCATATCCTTGTCCGCTTCATGGCGATAAAGTCCAGCGGACTTATCAAAAAATCACGCATCATTGCAACCATATGGGTATTTATCACACTGTCGGCAGCCGTTCTGGTGGGAATTTTCGGCTACATCTACCTTCATTCCGCAGGAAACGAGGAGCTGCTGGGACAATTCATGACGCTCGGCTCTGACGGAGGTCTTGATAAAGAGAAGATATTCATGTTCCTGAGCGGAAATCTGCTGCCGGGGCTTATCGCCGGAATTATTCTGGCGGCCATACTTGCAGCCATCATGAGCACGGCGGATTCTCAGCTTCTTGTGACCGCCTCCTCTGTCACAAACGATATGTTCAAGCTTGTAAACAAAAAGGCAAGCGAAAAGACGCAGATGTGGATAAGCCGAGGAACCGTCATTGTGGTGGCAATACTCGCATATATCATCGCCTTTGACGAAAACAGCTCCGTAATGGGTCTTGTATCCTACGCATGGGCGGGACTTGGCGCAGCGTTCGGCCCGGCTATGCTGCTGTCGCTGTTCTGGAAGCGAATGACCATGACCGGTGCGGTAGCGGGAATTCTCACCGGAGGTGCTTCGGTAGTTATCTGGGAAATGCTCCCCATAGTCCCCGGCGCAGACGGCTTTGCAACGCTTTCCGACGCCACTGGGATATACTCGCTGCTCCCGGCGTTCTTTGCGGCGCTGGCGGCGATAGTTATCGGCTCGCTTTGCACCAAGGTGGATAAGGAAAAGGTGGACGACCTGTTCCTGCGTGCAAAGTCCGA
>CAYRLM010000298.1:0-1697 GCA_964425035.1 uncultured Ruminococcus sp. | reverse complement strand
AAACAAGAGTTTTCCCCCGATTCGCAGACAATAGTCTGCGAATAAAGACTTTATCAACAGACTAAAACGCCGGATTATTAATCCGGCGTTTTTATTATATCGGTAGATGTTATTTATTCCGAAAGCTTTTTCTTGATGTAATCCTGAATAGCTTTCGGGGAAGCCTGACCCTTGAGCGCCTTGTTAGCCTGCCCCATGAAGAAGCCGAACACCTTTTGGTCGCCGCTTCTGTACTGCTCGGCAGCCTTCGGGTTGTTTGCGATTATCTCGTCAACGGTCTTTGCGAGTAGGTCGCTGTCCTCCTTTATCCAGAGGTCTTTTTCGTCCGCAATGGACTTTGGCGTGCCGCCGTTTTCGATCATTTCGCTGAGTATAGCCTTGGCGTTGGACTGCGAAACCTTATCGGTCTGGAGCAGCTCGACAAGCTGCGCAAATTCCTTTCCGGTGAATTTGAGAGAATCCATATCCACCTCGCCGAGGTTCTTTCTGCGGAGAAGCTCGCCGGTGATATAGTTCGCAATTGCCTTCGGGTTATCGTATTCGTTAATTGCGACATCAAAGAAGTCGCATATCTTTTTGTCGGAAACGATTAAGTCCGCGTCCGGCTTCTTTATGCCGTACTGCTCCACATAACGCATAACTCTCTGCTCCGGCAGCTCGGGAATTGACTGCCGTATCTCCTCCAGCTCCTCTTCGGTGAGGATTATGGGAGGGATATCAGGGTCGGGGAAGTAGCGGTAGTCGTGAGCGTCCTCCTTGCTTCTCATGGCGGTGGTTTCGCCGAGAGCCTCGTTGAAGCGGCGGGTCTGCTGGATTACACGCTCGCCGTTGTCAAGAAGCTCCTCCTGACGCTCTATCTCTACCTCGATAGCCTTTGCGATAGCCTTGAGGGAGTTCAGATTTTTAAGCTCCGTTCTGGTGCCCAACTCGCTGCTGCCCTTTGGCGCAATGGAAATATTGACATCGCAGCGGATAGAGCCCTGCTCCATCTTGCAGTCGCAGATACCGGCGTACTGGAGCAGCAGTCTAATCTTCTCCATAAAAGCGATAACCTCGTCGGCGGAGTGGAAGTCAGGCTCGGTGACTATTTCTATGAGCGGAATTCCGCAGCGGTTGTAGTCGGCAAGCGAGATACGGTTCACTTCGTCGTGTACGAGCTTTCCCGCGTCCTCTTCGAGGTGTATTCTGTTGATGCGGATAGTTTTGGGCTGACCATTCACAGTCAGGTCAACGTGTCCCGAAAGGCAAACGGGACGGGGCATTTGGGATATCTGGTAGGCTTTCGGCAGGTCGGGGTAGAAGTAGTTCTTTCTGTCCCATTTTGTGAACCGTGAAATATCGCAGTTCATGACGTAGCCCGCCTTTACGATGTACTCAACCGCTTTGCGGTTCAGCACGGGGAGCGTTCCGGGAAGTCCGCTGCATACGGGGCAGCATCTGGAGTTGGGAGCGCCGCCGAATTCCGCAGAGCAGGTGCAGAACACCTTTGAATTAGTCAGAAGCTCGGCGTGAACCTCCAGTCCCATTGTAGGAAAATATGCACTCATACCGATACCTCCTTAAAGCTTCGGCGCAGTCGGCGCAAAGGTCTGTTCAAATGCGTCGGCGCACTGTAAAATAGTCTGCTCGTCAAAGCGTCTGCCGATAACGGACATACCTATCGGCAGCCCGTCGGCAGTATAGCCGCAGGTGGTGGA
>CAYRLM010000297.1:0-1711 GCA_964425035.1 uncultured Ruminococcus sp. | reverse complement strand
CGCTTGGGGCGCTGTTCAGGTTGATATCTATGTTCTGGAAGAGGGCAACGGATAATAAATTAACAATAAATGCAACAAGGGGCAAGCGAAATCACGCTTGCCCTTGTCTTTTTGTTATTATTCGGCTTATTCTTCGGCGGTTATTTCGGCTGTGCCGATATCGGCTTCTGCGGTGGGTTCGGCGTCTGCTGCGGTTATAATTACCTCACAGCGGTCGGAATTTGTTTCGGCAGCGAGCCAGCTTTTTATGTAGCCGACAGTTTCCTCGTCGGGCTGCCGGGGGGCTTCCGCCAGAAGAACCTCGTATTCGCCGGAAGCGTCCGTCATGCTGCCGCAGCGGATATTTTCAAGCTCGGTGAAGATTTTCGCCGCCTTGACGGTGAGCGCTGCGTGGTCAACGCTGCTTTTAAGCTCGGTGTTTTCGGTTTGCAGGGAGCTTATCTGCTGTTCCTGCTCGGAAAGCCTTGCTTCAAGCTCGTCTATGCGGTTTTCCTGAAGCGCTATGGTTATTTTGTCGGTGCTGTCGTCGGTGCCGGTTATGTCTATGGCGCTGTTCTGGGTTACGCTCAGGGTGTAGCCGTCAAGCCCGTATTTCGGCATTTCCTGTTGGAGCATATTTATCACGTCGTCGGAAATGGGCGTTCCCACCAGAGAAACCGAGATTGTGTGAGCGTCCTTGTCGGAGCTTGATTTGACAACGGTGGTGTTTGGGAAAACGAACTCTCCGCTGAGGTAGCTTGAGATGTTTTTGTCCATAACGGAGTTGTATACCGCCGACAGACCGAAAAATACGCTCGGAACAACGGCGATTATCGTTATTGCGGCAATGGCACGGTTGATTTTTTTCTGGTTCTTGTCGCTCAGGCTGCGGTGGCAGGGAACACGCAGCATAATCGTCACCAGCATGGTGGAAAGCGAGATGAACAGCGTATTTATCAGGAACAGATAGAATGCGCCGAGAAAGAAGGACGGCTGGCCGGAGGCTATCCCGTATCCGGCGGTGCAAAGAGGCGGCATAAGGGCGGTGGCTATCGCTACGCCGGGGATAACGTTGCCCTTTGTTTTGCGGGTGTTTCCTATTGCTCCGGCAATGCCGCCGAACAGCGCTATCAGCACGTCCCAGACAGTGGGGCTGGTACGGGCTATCATTTCGGCGGTGGGGGTGTCGATAGGGGTTATCAGGAAATACACGGTGGAGCTTATCAGGCTTATCATCACCTGAGTGGCAAAGCGCAGCAGCGCACGGCGCAGCAGCCGCAGATCCCTTACCGCAAGGGAGTAGCCCATGGTCATTATTCCGCTCATAAGCGGCGAGATAAGCATTGCGCCGATTATCACCGCAGTGGAGTTCATGTTAAGACCTATGGACGCTATCAGCGCCGCCAGCATCAGTATCCACATATTCGGGCCGTGGATAACCGTGTTTTCAAGCATCATGGCGTCGATTTCCTCGTAGCTCATCATGCCGTCGTGCATGTTTAGCATATCCTTGACGAACTGCCGAAAGCCGCTGCGCCGCTGCTTTATGTCCTTGTGAACAGCTTTGTCCAGCTGATCGGCTTTTTCTGTTTCTTTGCTCATTATTTTTCCTCACTGATATTGTTTTATCGGTCTTTTTGGTTTATGCGTAAATTGTGTGTTAGGCTGCGTTTATTACGGCTTGTCGAAACCCCGCCGCAGCGGAATAAAAGTTTTCGATCCAGCCTTTTTC
>CAYRLM010000296.1:0-1756 GCA_964425035.1 uncultured Ruminococcus sp. | reverse complement strand
GTTCTTGTTCAGAGACGACGATGTGTTCAAGCATAGTTCCGAGCTTTCGGGAGGCGAGCGAGCACGCATAGCAATATTGAAGCGGATGCGTTCCAAGCCGGATATCCTGCTTCTTGACGAGCCGACAAACCACCTCGATATCTCAAGCTGCGAGGCGCTGGAGAACGCTCTGCTGGATTATGACGGAACATTGTTCATAATCTCTCACGACCGTTACCTGATAAACAAGCTGGCTGACAGGATATACTACCTCACCGGTGACGGAGTGAAGGAATATCGCGGCTCTTACGACGCCTACGCCCTTGCGGTCGAGAACGCAAACCGGCAGACCGCTGAGGAAAAGCCGGCGAAAGCGGCAAAGGTCAACGATTACAAGCTGAAAAAGGAACGTGAGAGCGAGCGCCGCAGGCTGAACACAAGGGTTACCCGTGCGGAGGCTGAAATAGAGCGGCTTGACGCACTTATTGCGGAAAAAACCGACGAGCTTTCCGGGCTGACAGATTACCAGAAAGCTATGGAGATTTCTAACGAGATAGAGGAGCTTCGCAAGCAGCAGGAGCAGGCAATGCAGACTTGGGAGGAAGCTTCGCTGGCGCTGGAGGAATTTGACGAATGACAAAGCAGATACGGGAATATCTTGAACACCTGCGGCTGTTTCTTGACGGGGAGCATACCCGGCAGGAATACGAGCTGGAGCTGGAGCGGCTGAGAGTGCGCATAGGGTTCTTTTCACATGAAAGACTTGTGCATATGTTCATCATGCTGGCATTCGCAGTGTTTTTTCTGATGACGTTTTTTTCGGCGTTAAATGCGGGGGGAATAGGTCTGTATATTCTGGCGGTGCTGTTCCTTGCGCTTCTTGTGCCGTATATCAGGCACTACTATTTTCTGGAGAATTCCGTGCAGAAAATGTACCTGATTTATAACGAGATAGAGCGGCTGAGCGGAGGTATCGATGAACAGTGAGCTTGTGCGGAAACATTTTGTGGTAGACGATGAGATGATAGATGACGGGGACATTCAGGGAGTGATAACTCCGCTGTGGTGGTCTGTCAGCACATATGACGGTGAAACCGAGATGTACGGCGCACTGGAGCGTTTCACGGAGCCGCAGAAGTATGTCTGGGCGGTTCAGTGGTATTATTCCGAGGTGGAAAACGGCGGACACGAGCAGTTTTTCACAAACTATTCCGGCATTGTCTGGGAGTTGGCGCTGGAGGGGCTTCGGCTGATGCGGTGCGATGTCATGACGGAAATACTTGAAGAAGCGGTGAACCGTCTGGGAGGATATCCTTCCTTTGACCGTGAGCAGAGGTGGCGGCAGTTACAGCGTCACAATGCCGATTTCGAGGATATCGACCGGGAATTCTACGATTATGACCGGCGGCTTGAGGAATGTATAGCCGACTATATCAGAGCGCACCGAGAGGCTTTCCGTTTTAACGGGGACGTTATGGTACCCGAGGACATGGCAATGCAGGAGGACGATTTGTTCATTCCGGGCTTCAGTGGCTTTGGCGGCGGATATCATGACCGCAGAAGCGCTTCGGCGGACTATGATGAATATGACGAATAAAATTATGACGGGAGCTCTCATGCTCCCGTCAGACCGTCGAAAAAGCCCCGTTGGGGCTTTTCCGCCGAAACATCCCAGCTGCGCGCACTCCCTGTCGGCTTCGCCGCCAGCTCGCACACTTGCTGGGATAGAAGTGTTTTTTGCCTCGGTCAGGTCGACGCAGTCACCTTTAAGCTGAGG
>CAYRLM010000295.1:0-1800 GCA_964425035.1 uncultured Ruminococcus sp. | reverse complement strand
AGCGTGACAGCACGTCGCCGTAGATTATCGCCATAAACGCGCGCAGAGCCATCGGAACGGAAATCTTGAAACCGCTCTGCTTTTCCAGCCCGACAACGTTCAGCGATATCAGCGGAATATCCTCATGACCGGAGTCCTTGAGCGCCTTTTTCAGCATACCGACATAGTTTGTCGCACGGCATGCGCCGCCTGTCTGGGTTATCATGACAGAGGTATTTTTCAGGTCGTATTTTCCGCTGTTCAGCGCATGAATAAGCTGACCCACGATAAGTATCGACGGGTAGCATGCGTCGTTATTGACGTATTTCAGACCCTCGTCCACCACCGCCTTTGAGCAGTCATTGAGAATAACCACATTATAGCCCGTGTGACGGAACGCCGCCTCCAGCAGGTCGAAATGCACGGGAGCCATCTGCGGACAGAGGATAGTGTGCGTCTTGCGCATTTCCTCGGTAAATTCCGGCTGACGCACATAGCCCAGATGTCCGACAGTCGGCTTGTAATTATGGCGCTTGCGTTCCTCTACCACGGATATCAGCGAACGCAGACGTATTCTTGCGGCGCCGAGGTTGTTTACCTCGTCTATTTTAAGACAGGTGTAGAGCTTGCCGAAGCTGCGCAGTATCTCCTGAACCTGGTCGGTGGTGATTGCGTCAAGCCCGCAGCCGAAGCTGTTGAGCTGAACCAGCTCAAGACAGTCGTGCTTGCCGACTACATGCGCCGCAGCGTACAGCCTTGAATGATATGTCCACTGGTCTACTATTCTTATCGGGCGTACTACCTGCTCAAGGTGCGCCACGCTGTCCTCGGTGAGAACCGCATAGCCGTAGCCCGTTATCATTTCGGGAAGTCCGTGGTTTATCTCCGGGTCAATGTGATAGGGTCTGCCGGCAAGCACTATGCCGGATTTTCCGTTGTCCTCAAGGTATTTTAGAGTTTCCTCGCCCTTGCGGTGCATTTCCGCCTTGAACGCCTCGTCCTCGGCGTAAGCCTTTGCGAGAGCGGCGTTTATCTCCGCCTTTGTGAAGCCTCCGTCCGGGAATTCCTTTGTAAATTCCTCGTAAAGGCGCTCGCCCATGCGCTTCTCGTGATATATCGGCAGGAACGGGTTCATGAACTTTACGTCCCTGCGAAGCTCGGGCACCGAGTTCTTGATGACCTCGGAATATGTGGCCACAACGGGACAGTTGTAGTGATTGTCCGCACCGTTGTTCTCGCTCATTTCATACGGCATTGAGGGATAGAATATGAACTTCACACCCTCGTCGATAAGCGACTGGATATGTCCGTGCGCCAGCTTTGCGGGATAGCATACCGACTCGGACGGCATGGTTTCAATTCCCTTGTCGTATATTTCACGGGAGGATTTGGGAGAAAGCTTCACCGAATAGCCCAGCTCCGTGAACAGCCTGTGCCAGAACGGGTAATTCTCATACATGCCGAGAACTCTCGGAAGTCCCACCACTCCTCGCTTTGCAGCGGCTTCGGGCAGACTTTCCCTGTCGAACAGCAGGCGGTATTTATATTCAAACAGATTTGGCAGCTTTTCCTTGACGGAAACATTGCCTGCGCCTCTTTCGCAGCGGTTGTTGCTTATGTAGCGCTTTCCGTCCGGGAATTTGGTGATGGTGAGCAGACAGTTGTTGGAGCATTTGCCGCAGCGTGCCGCAGTTTTCTGCACGGTGAAGCTCTCCAGCTTATCGGGGGGCGCAATTGTGCTGCCTTTTCCGTCGTCGCGCTCGATGGAGATGAGTGCGCTTCCGTAAGCGCCCATAAGTCCCGCCTTGTCCGGGCGGACAA
>CAYRLM010000294.1:0-1808 GCA_964425035.1 uncultured Ruminococcus sp. | reverse complement strand
AAAAAATTCGAGATTATGAAGAAATCCGAGTACGACAAGCGTTTGAAAGCGATAAAAGCAGACCCGCTTTTCACCGCCGAAATGGACAGCCGCACAGATACTTATCTTGACTATGTGGCGGCAATTATGCACAGCTACACAACAAAGCCGTATATCGCGATAGAAAAGCGGCTCGATTATTCGCACATTGCTCCGGGCGGTTTTGGCACGGGTGACTGTCTTGTGATGTGCGGGGGCGACCTGCATATTATAGATTTCAAGTACGGCAGGGGCGTTCCGGTGAGCGCCGAGGACAATCCGCAGCTAAAGCTGTACGCACTGGGCGCTGTCCGGGAATATGAAATGCTGTACGATATCCAGAATATCACGCTGCATATCGTTCAGCCCAGAACCGAGGACGGTAATTCTTCATGGAGTATCCCCCGGGCGGCTCTGGATGAATGGGGCGAGAGCATTAAACCGATAGCTCAGCTTGCGTATGACGGAAAGGGCGAATTCCATTGCGGCGAGCATTGCCGCTTCTGCAAGGCCAAAGCGGTATGCAGGGCGAGAGCCGAGTTCATTCTTTCGGAAGCGGAATTTTCTGCGCTGCCGCCTGAGCTGCTCTCCGATGAGGAACTCGGTAAAATCCTTGAGCGCGCAAAGCTGTTCGCTAACTGGCTTTCGGACGTTGAGGAATACGCGCTGAACGAAATCCTCAGCGGAAAGACCGTGGCCGGATTCAAGGCGGTTGAGGGCAGAAGCAACCGCAAAATCACAGACATTGACAAGGCTTTTGAACTGCTCAAGGAAAGCGGCTTCGATGAGGCTCTGCTCTATGAGCGCAAACCGCTGGGGCTTACCGAGCTTGAAAAGCTTGTCGGGGGGAAAAGCAAGCTCACCGAAATTATCGGCGGCTATATCGAAAAGCCGCGGGCAAGCCGACCCTCGTTTCGGCGGACGACAAAAGACCCGATTTCAAGCGGGATTTAACAACAATTTTCGGAGGACAAAATAATGACTGAAACAGCAGTAACAACGGGAAAAGCAAGACTTTCCTACGAACACCTTTTCAAGCCCTATGCGCACAATCCGGGGCAGGACGAGAGATATTCCGTAACCGTACTGATTCCCAAGAGCGATATTGCGTCCAAGCAGCGCATTGACGCAGCTATTGCGGCGGCGACGCAGGCGGGGATATCCAAGTGCTGGAACGGCGCAAAGCCGCCTATTATTGCTATTCCCGTTTATGACGGCGACGGTGTTCGCCCCACCAGCGGAGAACCTTTCGGCGACGAATGCAAAGGCCACTGGGTATTCACGGCTTACGGCAAGCTGCCGCCGCAGGTAGTTGACCTTAATCTTAATCCGATTATAACACCGAGCGACGTATACAGTGGCTGCTATGCAAGAGTGAACGTGAATTTCTTCCCTTACAACAGCAACGGCAAGCGCGGTATAGGCTGCGGTCTCAACTGTGTCCAGAAGCTGGAGGACGGAGAACCGCTCGGCGGCGGTGTTTCCGTTGCGGAAGCTTTCGGCGCTCCGGCTCAGTCTGCACCCGCATACCCGCAGCAGTCCGCACCGATGTATCAGCAGTCCGCACCGATGTATCAGCAGCCGCAGGCATCTTACGCACAGCCTTCTTATGCGCCGCAGAACGCTCCCGCGGTTGACCCGATAACGGGTATGCCTTATGGCAATTAAGCACCTGTCAATCGACCTCGAAACCTATTCCTCTGTCGACATCAGAAAGTCGGGACTGTACAAATATGTGCAGTCCCCCGATTTCGAGATACTTTTGTTCGCATACAGCTTTGACGGAGAAC
>CAYRLM010000293.1:0-1845 GCA_964425035.1 uncultured Ruminococcus sp. | reverse complement strand
CATGGGGGAAAACAAGAGTTTTCCCCCAATTCGCAGACGGTAGTCTGCGAATAAAGACTTTATCGACAGACTGACCCCTTCCGTATGGCAGGGGTTAATTTTTCGTTACGGTATTTACGCTGCGTTCACAAGCATAAGAAATAATCCACCAAACGCCGCCGTGACCGCAAGGCTGAGCGGCAATCCGAGCAGCGTGGTGATAAAGGCGTTTCTGTCAAATATCTTCCCGGCTCTTGTCAGGCGGAGCTTCACCTGTCTGTCCGTACGATAGATACGTTCGCGCAGGATAAATTCCGCCGGGAATATATTGCGGTGCGGCTCTCCGTCAACAAGATATTCCGCTGCGTCAAAGCGCTTTCCCTGTACGAACCGCAAAAACACACCCGTGCATTTGCGTGAACGGAACAGCATAATTGCACACACCGCAAAGAATACCGACGTAAATACCGCCGCAAGAGCCACAAGCCCTGTGCCTCCCACGAGAAAATACCACATATCCACGCCGGACAGCAGCAGTATTATCACAATCATCACAATGCCGACAAGTATCTCCATAACGTTCCCTCCCTTTTGTATAGTATAACATTCCCGAGTTTTTTTGTAAAGAGCCGGTTTATGCGGATTTGTAAATTATATGTGTAAGTTTGTCAATGATATTGTACACGAAAGGCATGAAGAAATTCGAGAGGAGAAAGGAAGCTGAGAGCGTATAGGGCGATTATTAGAGCGGGAAAGACGAACTTTTAACTGCTTTGTTAATGTCATCACAGGAATAAAAGTTATGGCAGGAATAGAAGTTGTTATGGTTTTCATGGTGACTTCGTTTAACTTTTCCGATGTGTCTTGGAGTGTAAGGGCAAATCAATTTGTGACAAATACCGAGCCTTTCGGCGGTAGTCCGGAACAACATTGTCTTACCCTTTAGAAACCACGGATAAATTTAGCCGTAAATAAAGCGCAAACTTCAAAATTCGTCAATATCCGCATAACGGTACAACTTCTTTTCCTGGTCGGCAAGGCAATTCATTAGCACGAATTTCACATCTATCTGTATTCTTTCGCCCGGGTAAATCATTTGTTCGTAAGGCTTGGGCTTATAGGTTGTCTTTGCTGCCATCGGCGACAGCAAAGACAACCTTATGAGAACACGATAAGACTTTCCGACCGGCTCAATTCACTCCGTTTTTTTTGCATATTAAGGGCTTGACGGAACTTCATCTCTATTGTTATACTGTTCATGAGGAATAGAACTTTCTTTCAATGAGATTTTGTTGTGACTTTGCCCTATCCATCAACTTTTCTCCCCTTATAAAATATCTATTGCAGCACTGCAATAATTTCAAATATTTCCCGACTTGGGTATTGACAAAGCATGAAAACAGTGCTATAATAAAAACTACCAAACATATATGTTTTGTATAAAATACATGAGAGGGCTTGGTGAGTATGAAAATGACAGCGAGTATCGGACGATGTTGACGCAGCGGTAAATCCAATGTTATCACACTATTATTGAAAGGGGCTATTTTTATGAAAACCTATGACAGAATTACAGACCTTATCGGCGGAACACCGCTGCTGAAGCTCACAAACTACAATGAAATCAAGGGGCTTGGAGCGGCGGTATACGGAAAGCTTGAATATTTCAACCCGGCAGGCAGCGTAAAGGACAGAATTGCAAAGGCTATGATAGACGACGCAGAAGCAAAGGGCGTACTGAAGCCCGATTCGGTCATCATAGAGCCTACCAGCGGCAACACCGGCATAGGACTTGCGGCGGTGGCGGCTTCGCGCGGATACAGGATAATACTCACCATGCCGGAAACAATGAGCGTTGAGCGCCGC
>CAYRLM010000292.1:0-1851 GCA_964425035.1 uncultured Ruminococcus sp. | reverse complement strand
TTTCTGCGAGCATGAAAGCGTTACGCGAATATCCTCTGCGACAAAATCATCGCCTTTCAGCAGCGAATTATTCACGAATATTTTGTACTGAGGGACATGTTTATCGTCCATATGCGTTCACTCTCCCAAACCGTATTCTGACATCTACTCCAAAATCGGCGGTATAACAATTCTTTCTCCTGCCTCCGGCTTGCGGGGATTGTCTATGCCGTTTGCCTCCGCTATCCTGCGCCATTCGCCGCAGTCGCCGTACTCTGTGTATGCAAATGCGTACAGCCTGTCGCCCTCGGAAATTGTCCTCGCTTTGGTGCGGTCGGGAGAATTTCGTATATTGTTGTCCTTTTTGTCGGAAATAAGTGAAATATCAACCGTGGCTCTCACGGGAACGCCGCGCGAATTAAACATTGTAAAGCGCTGCGAAACGGACTGTATGTAGCCCTTGAAGCTGATTGTTCCCCACACGAATTCTACAAGGTTCGGGGCATGGGTGCTCTCGTCAATCTGTGCGATTGTCATCAGTGGTTGGGTGAATTGTCTTACGTCGGCTTTGGCGAGATCCGGAGCAATTGTAGACGCAGCCGCAAATTTATTCATGGCTTCCTCTCCGGGACTGAACGTGTCAAAAATCAAGCTGAACGACATTATTTCGGCTTCGCCGTTAATGAATTGAAGCAATGGTCTGTCCAATCCGGGAATTTTATGCTGAGCGTAATTCACCGACCTGTTTATCGTAAATTCAGACGGATTGAACAGGCAGGGAATGCCGTCTGAGCCTATGACCGCCTTTGTGTTCAGCAGCGTGTTTTTCCCGTCAAGCACCTTGAATTTTGCCTTGGTAATGCCTATCACTTCTTTTCACTCCCTTCGATTTCAGAGCCCGGAACGCCTGCGCTCCTGAATAATTCTGGTTTCAATCTTGTCAAAAACCGCATCGGCAAGCTTGGCTATATCGGCTCTGCTCAATTCGTCAAAGCCTTTATGAACCTCGGTTTTCACTCTGTGCGCCTCCATCTTCTCGTTTATGGCTGGTTTGACAACCGTTTCACGGCGCTGTTCGGGCTCATTTTCGGACTGCCTTAAATCTATCGGCGGAAGGCTTCGCATATAACCGTTATCCTCTCCGAAACCCTGCGCCTGAACGGGCGGAGCAAGAACAACCATGCTTGCCGCCTTTTCAGCCGGCCGATAGCTTATGCTTGTATTCAAAAGCAGCGAATTATCCGCAGCCGACAAGCTGTTGTTCCGAGCGAATTTTTCGGTAACAAGTCGGATATTTCTGATGTTATCAGACGCAAATTCCGTATATTTTTTTGCGGAAAGCATATGATTGAGCTGATTTCTAACTATAAACAGATTATTTATGCTTTCGGGACTGCCGATATTACGCACAGGCACGGAGGTTATACCCGTAATGGGAGTACGCTCCCTGCCGCCGTATTCTTCGGCATTGACATAACTCAGCTTGACATATGCGTGCGATGTATCGGCAGGAGAGCCTTTTCCCGCTCCCACAGCGGCATGATCGCTTCTTCCTGCGCCGTTAGCGGCAGTCGCTTCTTTCACCAGCTTATTGAGCTGCTCGACTGTCTTTTCGTCAAGATTTCTTACGGCATTTGCCCTAGCCGAGCCGAACCTTATATTTTTGTTGGGATTTTCGGGTTTAGCCGCCGTTTGGGTTTCGTCGGCTGTAAATATTGTTATTTTTGAATTGGTGTGGTAGTTATCGAACTCCACGGGAATAATTTTCCCGAACGTAGCTTTGGGCGTATCTGCTGTAATTCCCTGCGTTTTGCTTTCGGAATAAAAAACGTTTTTTGATAAATTTACGTTTTCCATTGGCAGTATTCTGCC
>CAYRLM010000291.1:0-1855 GCA_964425035.1 uncultured Ruminococcus sp. | reverse complement strand
CAGGCCGAGGTCAAGGAGATCAAGATGTCGCTCAACATCGACACCAACGATTTCAACATCAAGGTGAAGAACTGCATAAAGTTCCTCCAGAACGGTGACAAGGTAAAGGTCACCATTCGCTTCAGACGCGCGAGAGAATTGTCGCACATGAACCTCAGCGAAGATCTGATGAAAAAGTTCCTCGATGCCGTTTCGGAGTACGGCGGTTCCGAAAAGCCGTCAAAGCTTGAGGGAAAGAACTACGCAATAGTGCTCAGTCCCAAGAAATAAGACAGGCAAGGCGGCACACTCAAGGGTGTGAAGCCCGACAAAATCTCAAGGAGGATATCAAAATGCCTAAGATCAAAACTCACAGCGGAGCGAAGAAGCGCTTCAAGCTGACAAAGAACGGTATGGTTAAGATGGGTCACACCAACAGACGTCATATCCTTACCAAGAAGTCCACAAAGCGCAAGAGAGGGCTTCGTGCCGGCGCATATGCAGACGTTACCAACGTAGCTGCCGTAAAGAGCCTTATTCCGTACAAATAATCGACATTGCGGAATAAGTCCGCAGACACAAAATTTCAGGAGGTAATGTAAAATGGCACGCGTAAAGGGCGCACTCGCAACTCGTAAGAGAAGAAATAGAACATTAAAGCTGGCTAAGGGCTACTGGGGCGGCAAGAGCAGACTGTTTAAGACCGCTAAGGAGGCCGTTTGGAAGTCCGGTCAGTATGCATACATCGGCAGACGTCTTAAGAAGAGAGATTTCAGAAAGCTCTGGATCACCAGAATTTCTGCGGCAGCAAAGGCTAACGGAATGAACTATTCCACTTTCATGAACGGTCTGAAGAAGGCTGGCATTACTCTGAACAGAAAAATGCTTTCCGAGATCGCAATCAACGACGCAGCAGGCTTCACCGCACTGACAGAGAAGGCTAAGGCAGCGCTTTAATCGTGATAATATCTCACGCTCTGTTCCGGGGCGTGAGATTTTTCGCTATGTAGGGGGAATTGCTCCGTTGGTGATAACATCGAGAAAAAACGACACCGTAAGGCGTTTGCGTGAGCTGCTTCGGGAGAAATCCGCAAGGGACGCTTCGGGCGTGTTCGCCGTTGAGGGGGATCATCTGTGCGCAGAGCTTGCGGGGAGCGGCTATGAGATAATTTCGGCATTGCTGACCGAGAGGGCGCAGGAGAAGTATCCCGAAACGGCGGCGCTCCTGCGGCGGAAATGCGCCGATATCACGGTGATTTCCGGCGAGATTGCAGAGTATATTTCGGACGCCAAAGCGCCTCAGGGACTGTTTGCCGCCGCAAAAAAGCCGGAGCGCACTCCGGAGCTTTCGGGTGCGGGGCGGCTGGTGCTGCTGGACGGGGTTCAGGATCCCGGAAATGTCGGGACAATACTGCGGACTGCGGAGGCGCTAGGTATCGGCGGCGCCGTGCTTTCCCCGGATTGTGCGGACATCTGGTCGCCGAAAACGCTGCGCGCTTCGATGGGCAGCGTATTCAGGCTGCCCTGCGTCACGGCGGATATGCCGGAGCGTGTGAGGAAGCTGAGGGAAGAGGGCTATTCGGTCTACGGCGCAATGCTGGACGAGAATGCCGCACGTCTGGGCGGGCTGTCTTTCCCGGAAAAGGCGGCGGCGGTGGTTATCGGCAGCGAGGGCAGGGGTATCTCTCCCGCCGTCGCTGCGGAATGCACGCAGGCGGTATATATACCGATATCCGGCGCAGAATCGCTGAATGCTGCGGCAGCCGCAGCCATTATCCTGTGGGAGCTGTCAAAATAAAAGCCGGAATTTTTATGTCCGGCTCAGACCGTCGAAAAAGCCCCGTCGGGGAGCTTTTAGCCGAAACTTGGTTGTGCG
>CAYRLM010000290.1:0-1862 GCA_964425035.1 uncultured Ruminococcus sp. | reverse complement strand
GTGCAGTCCCCCGATTTCGAGATACTTTTGTTCGCATACAGCTTTGACGGAGAACCTGTCAGAGTTCTGGATTTAACGCGGGAAGCTCTGCCGTCCGAAATAATCGTCGCACTTCTCAGTCCCGACTGTATCAAACACGCTTATAATGCGGCGTTTGAATGGTATTGTTTGTCGAAATATTATTTTGGAAATCGGGATTACATTGCTTGGCTCTCGCAGTGGCGTTGTACCATGCTTCACGGGCAATATCTCGGCTACCCCGCGGGGTTGTCCGCTGTCGGGGAAGCGCTCGGTCTTTCCGAGGACAAGAAGAAGCTCGGCACTGGAACGGCGCTTATAAATTACTTCTGCAAGCCGTGTAAGCCGACAAGAGCGAACGGCTTTCGGAGCAGAAATCTCCCGTCGGATTCGCCCGACAGGTGGGCGCTTTTCAAGGAATACTGCCGCAGGGACGTTGAAACGGAAATGACGGTGGAAAGGCGCTTTTCGGGGTTTCCCGTGCCTGACGAGGTTCAAAGGCAGTGGGAGCTTGATTTGAGGATAAACTCGTTCGGTGTGCGGCTGGACAAGGAGCTTATCGAGGGAGCGGTCGAGTGTTCGGAGCGGATTACGGAGGAGCTTACGGACGAGGCCGTAAGGCTCACGGGTCTTTCAAATCCGAAATCCGTATCGCAGCTTAAAAAGTGGCTCGAAGATGAAACCGATTCGGAAATAAAAAGCCTTAACAAGGAAACGGTTTCGGGGCTTATCGGGTCGGTGTCCGGCGAGAATGCGCGCCGTGTACTCGAAATACGACAGGAGCTCGGAAAGACATCTGTTTCAAAGTACCGCGCAATGCAGAACACCGTGTGCGCAGACGGCCGTGCGAGAGGACTTATACAGTTTTACGGCGCAAACAGAACGGGGCGCTGGGCGGGGCGGCTTGTGCAGGTTCAAAATCTTCCGCGCACATACATGGAGAGCCTTGACACGGCGCGTGAATTTGTGAAAGAATGCAATGTGTTCATGCTGAAATTCGCATACGGAGATGTCCCCGACACGCTGTCGCAGCTCATCAGAACGGCATTTATCCCCTCTGACGGCTGCCGCTTTGTCGTGGCGGATTTCTCGGCAATCGAAGCGAGGGTTATTGCGTGGCTCGCGGGTGAGAGCTGGCGGCAGGAGGTTTTCGCCACTCACGGCAAGATATACGAGGCTTCGGCTTCGCAGATGTTCCACGTCCCGATTGAGCGCATCAAAAAGGGAAACCCCGAATATGCTCTGCGGGCAAAGGGCAAGGTTGCGGAGCTGGCTCTCGGATATCAAGGCTCGGTGGGTGCGCTGAAAGCTATGGGCGCCGACAAAATGGGGCTTTCGGACGACGAGCTGCGGGAGATTGTGGAACGCTGGCGGCTTGCAAGCCCGAGAATTAAGGACCTCTGGTACAGCTTGGAGCAGGCGGCGCTTTCTGCGGTTCGCGACTGCGCTTCTGTGGGCGTCCGGGGGCTGATTTTAGCGAGGGAATGCGACCCCGCAAACGGGCTTGATTTCCTCACGGTGAGGCTTCCCGGCGGGCGAAAGCTGTATTATCCGCAGCCCACTGTTGCGGATAACAGCCTCGGAAAGCCGGCGGTTCATTACATGGGAACGGACAGCAAAAATCCCAAATGGACGCGGATTTCCACCTACGGCGGCAAGCTGACCGAAAACATTGTTCAAGCTATCGCAAGGGACTGCCTCGCGGTAACTCTCGAACGGCTCGACAACGCAGGATTTCGGACGGTTATGCACATACACGACGAAGCCGTTGTGGACTGCCCCGCCGAAAACGCAGACCTCAAAACGCTGTGCGAGCTGATGAAGCAGCCTATCTCATGGGCGCC
>CAYRLM010000289.1:0-1866 GCA_964425035.1 uncultured Ruminococcus sp. | reverse complement strand
CAGCTTGTCGAAAAACTTCATTTAGCCTGCGAAGCAGGCTGTTAAAATCCGTTTTTTGCCTCAGCTTTGCCGAGGCAAAAAACACTTCTATCCCAGCAAGTGTGCGAACTGGCGGCGAAGCCGACAGTGAGTGCGCGCAGCTGGGATGCTTCGACGAAAAAGCCCCAACGGGGCTTTTTCGTCGGTCTGTGAGGGGCTGAAACCAGCCCCTCGTTTTTTATTACCCTAATCTTATCTTAAGAAATTCGGTTACAAGTTCCACGCACTTCTCAAATCCCAGCGCTCCGCTGTTAAGACAAAGGTCGTAATTCCTAGCATCTATCCATTCTCTTCCCGTATGCGCCTTGTAGTAAGCCGCACGCTCCTTATCGGTGGCGGCTATCGCTTTAAGCGCTTCCTTACGGTCGGTTATGCCCTTGACCTCGGCTACATTCTTTACGCAGCTCTCCTCGTCCGCATAGATGAACACACGCAGCACCGCAGGGTCGCTGCGCAGGATATGGTCTGCGCATCTTCCCACTATTACGCAGGAATTCTCGGAGGCAAGCTGCTTTATCACCATAGCCTGATAGTTGAACAGGTTTTCCTCCGAAATATAGCCGGATTTTCCCGGGGCGATTACCTCGCCTTTGTAAACCCCCGGCTTGCCGAATACGCCGGACTTGGTTTTTTCGTCCGACTGACCGAACAAAGCTTCGTTTATTCCGCTGACATCGGAAGCAAGGCGGATAAGCTCCTTATCGTAGAATTTAACGCCCAGCCTTTCGGCAAGAAGCTTTCCGATGGTTCGCCCTCCGCTGCCGTACCCTCTGGCAATGGTAACTATAAACTTCTCCATAGCTTCACCCCCGTTAGAAGCACAATATTATTCTCCCAGATACGCTTTCTTTACCTGATCGTTGTTCATAAGTTCCTTGGCGTCGCCGGAAAGCACGATTTTTCCCGTTTCAAGGACATACGCTCGGTTGGCGATGGAAAGCGCTTTCTTTGCGTTCTGCTCTACCAGCAGCACCGTTGTGCCGCTCTTGTTTATCTCCTGTATTATGTCGAAAATCTCGCTTACATACAGCGGTGAAAGTCCCATTGACGGCTCGTCCATGAGGATTATGGAGGGCTTTGACATCAGCGCCCTGCCCATAGCAAGCATCTGCTGCTCTCCGCCCGACAGAGTTCCAGCCGCCTGAGTGCGGCGCTCCTCAAGCCTCGGAAAGCGTTTGAACACACGCTGAAGCGACTCGGCTATCTCCGCCTTGTCGTTTCTGGTGTATGCGCCCAGCATAAGGTTCTCGTAAACCGAAAGCTGCGAAAATACGCGCCGTCCCTCCGGCACATGAGCCATACCCATTGAAACGATCTTGTGCGCAGGGGTCTTGGTCAGATCCTTTCCGCCGAACATTATCGAACCCTGCTTCGCCTGAACCAGCCCGGTGATGGTGTGCAGTATAGTTGTCTTTCCTGCGCCGTTTGCGCCTATGAGTGCGATTATCTCGCCCTGCTCCACGTCGAAGGAAATGCCCTTGATGGCGTTTATTGCGCCGTAATATACCTGTAAATCTCTGATAGACAGCATTGACATGAGCGTTCCCTCCTTATTCTCCGAGATATGCGGTGATGACCTTCGGGTCGTTGAGCACCGCAGAGGTTTCGCCCTGCGCCAGCTCCTGCCCGAAATTGAGCACCGTCAGCTCCTCGCATATGCCGGAAACCAGCTTCATATCGTGCTCTATCAGCAGTATCGTCATTTTGAACTCGTCACGCACGAAGTGTATCGTTTCCATGAGCTCCTCGGTTTCGTTCGGGTTCATTCCGGCAGCAGGCTCGTCCAGCAGCAGCAGCTTCGGGTCGGTGGCAAGCGCACGGGCTATT
>CAYRLM010000288.1:0-1879 GCA_964425035.1 uncultured Ruminococcus sp. | reverse complement strand
TTTTTTCGACAAGCTGAGGGCACGGATCTCTCCGTGCCCTGTGATAATGCCGTTTTTATACGTCAATCCTTGAATACCGCTCCGGTATTGGAGGAGGTAACCATAGCCGCATATCTCTTGAGATAGCCGGAAAGCTCCTTCGGAGGAAGTATGCCCTTCTCCCTGCGCTTTGCGATTTCTGCGTCGTCTACCAACAGAGTAATGCTGCGGTTCGGAATGTCAATGTGTATTCTGTCGCCGTCCTCAACGAATGCGATAAGTCCGCCCTCGGCTGCCTCGGGAGAAACATGACCGATGGCTGCGCCGCGGGAAGCTCCGCTGAAACGTCCGTCAGTGATAAGAGCAACGTTTCCGTCAAGTCCCTTTCCCACAATTGCGGCGGTAGGCGCCAGCATCTCCGGCATACCGGGGCCGCCCTTGGGGCCTTCATAGCGGATAACCACAACGTCCCCTGCCTTGATATCGCCGCCGAGAATGGCGTCGCATGCGGCCTGCTCGCCGTTGAATACTCTTGCAGTGCCGGTGAAATCCATCATCTCAGGCTTAACTGCGCCCTGCTTTACAACAGAGCCGTTCTCTGCGAGATTGCCGCTCAGGATAGCAATGCCTCCGTCCTTGCGCACGGGTGCGTCGATAGTATGGATAACGGTGCCGTCGGCGTCCTTTGCCTTTGCGATACGCTCCGCCTGTGTGCCGGAAACGGTCGTTACATCGGTGTTCACATGACCGCCCTTTGACAGCTCGCGGATAACGGTCTGGATACCGCCGACTGCGTTCATATCTGTGATGAATACGCCGGAGGCGGGGTTCAGCTTGGCAAGCTGCGGAGTTTTGCGGCTCATTTGGTCAATGTCGTCAAGTGTGATGTCAACCTTTGCCTCGTGCGCAATTGCAAGCAGGTGGAGAACGGTATTGGAGGAAGCGCCGATAGCCATATCGGTGGCAAGCGCATTCAGCATGTTCTTCTTTGTAAGGATATCGCTCGGACGGATATTCTCCTTGACCAGCTCAACCGCTCTCTCGCCGGTTTCCTTTGCAAGTCTGCGGCGCGCGGAATTTACGGCAGGCTCGGTGCCGGCAGTGGGGAGCGCCAGACCGAGCGCCTCGGTCAGGCAGTTCATGGAGTTCGCAGTGTACATGCCCGAACAGCTGCCGCAGGTGGGACATGCGTTGTCCTCAAAATCCTTTATAACATCGTCGCCTATCTCACCGTTTGAGTACTGCCCTATTGCCTCGTAAATCTCGGAATATCCCACACGCTTGCCCTGTACGCAGCCGGGGTTCATGGGGCCGCCGCTGCAGAAGATTGCGGGCAGGTTCATTCTTGCGGCTGCAAGCACCATGCCGGGAACTATCTTGTCGCAGTTCGGAATGAACACAACACCGTCGAGAGGGTGTGCGGTGAGCATTACCTCAATGCTGTCCGCTATAAGCTCTCTGGAAGCCAGAGAGTATCTCATGCCCTTGTGGTTCATTGCAAGCCCGTCGCATACGCCTATGGTGAAAAACTCAAAGGGAACGCCGCCCGCATTTCTGATACCGTCCTTTACCGCACGGGAAATCTCGTGCAGGTGCATATGCCCGGGAACGTAATCGCTGGCAGCGCAGACTACTGCGATAAACGGCTTGTGCATTTCGCTGTCGGTTACTCCCAGAGCCTTGAGTATCGCTCTGTGAGGGGTCTTTTCAACGCCCTCTTTGATAAGGTCACTTCTCATGATATTTCCTTTCCGCCCGCATAGTGCGGGTTTTATATGTTTATTGGCAGGATCTGTGCAGCATTGCCGCACCGATAATCCCTGCGTCATTACCGAGGGAGCAGATAACTATCTCGGTATTTTTAGCGCTTCTCTTGGAATACACCTGCTGCGCAACCGCT
>CAYRLM010000287.1:0-1886 GCA_964425035.1 uncultured Ruminococcus sp. | reverse complement strand
CAAGCCAACGGTTCATGGCACGGTGTACTCCCCGGCAACTCCCGCGAGACGGCTCTCCGCACCCGAAACCGTGAAGTTCGGCGGTCTTGAAATAAACTTCACTTCACGGGACGTGTTCATAGACGGAGTAAAGGCGAACCTTACGCCGAAAGAATACGACCTGCTGTTTTACCTTGTCCGCAACAAAAATATCGCTCTTACCCGAAACAAGCTGCTTGAAGAGGTGTGGGGCTATGATTTCTTCGGCGATGACCGCACGATTGACACGCATATAAAGATGCTCCGCAACAATCTCGGGCCTTACCGCAATTATATCGTAACGCTCCGAGGCATGGGGTATAAATTCGAGGCAGACTGATGAAGCAGCTCAGGAGCATTAAATTCAATGTCTGGGTGAGCTTTGAGGCGATAGTATTGGCAATGCTGGCATTCACCTATGTGTTCCTGATAGCCTTGTTTCCGATGTTCTACGAGTGGATGAAATCCTACGAGATAGCGGAGGCAATGACGTACATCAGGGCAAGCTGGACGCTCAGCACCGATACCTCGGGGGAAGATTTCAGCAGCTCAGTCACTAACGTCGCATGGAAGAACAAGATGTACATCGAGATAACCACGCCCTATTACCGAGGCTATGTGGATTATCTGGGCGGCAGTCAGTCCATGTACCAGCTTGACAAGAGCAGGTATCGCAATGCTGCTCTGGAGGCGGACAGCGGAGTTTATTACGAAAAATTCCGCGACGAGCGCGAGAACAACACGGTGCTGGCAATGTGTACCTATATAGGCAGCAAGGACAGCCCGGAGGCGTTCATATTCATATGCAGCTACATGGAGCCGGTAGGTTCTACCATGGCGATATTCCAGCGGCAGTTTTTGTTCGTGGCAATAATCATCATGCTACTGACGCTGTTTATATCCGCTTTCTTCGCCAATCGTCTGACAAATCCGATAATCAGGATAAACAAGCACGCAAAGCAGCTGCCTCAGGGTAAGTTTGACGCAACCATCGACGAAAAGGACTTCAACGAGATAAAGCAGCTTGCGGCAACGCTTCAAGACGCTTCAAAGGAGATTGCTAAATCCGACGACCTGCGCCGTGAGCTTATGGCTAACATTTCCCACGACCTGAGAACCCCGCTGACAATGATAAAGGCTTATGCGGAGATGATAAGGGACATTTCGGGCGACAATCCCGAAAAGCGAGAGCGGCACCTTAAAGTCATAATAGACGAAACAGACCGCCTGTCCTCGCTTGTAAACGACATTCTCGACCTGTCAAAGCTCCAGGCGGGAGTTACTGAGATGAACCTTTCGGTGTTTGACCTGTCAGAGCGGCTTTCCGGCGTTATTTCAAGGTTTGATATTCTCAAGGAGAACGACGGAATTATCATTGAGCTTCATGCCGATGACGGAATAATTATAAATGCAGATATCACAAAGCTGGAGCAGGTGGTTTACAATCTGATAAACAACGCTGTGACCTACACCGGAGATGACAACACCGTGATAGTGCGGCTGTACAGGAAATCTCCCGGTCTTATGCGGTTTGAGGTCACCGACCACGGCGACGGAATAGCGCCGGAATATCTGCCGTATATCTGGGACAGATACTACAAGGTCAGCGAGCGCAACAAAACCCATAAGCGAGCAAAGATGGGCAGCGGTATCGGACTTTCTATCGTAAAGAGCGTGTTGGAGCAGCATGGTTTTGCCTACGGAGCGGACAGCGAGGTAGGAAAGGGCAGCACATTCTGGTTTGAAGCGCCCGAATATCGTAAGCCGGTTGAGCCGGAGCCGCCGAAGCAGCCGCTTCGATTGAGAAAAATCTCAGATGATACCGCAAAATAAATTTATTCCCTGCGTTTGAGGACGCAGGGAATTTT
>CAYRLM010000286.1:0-1907 GCA_964425035.1 uncultured Ruminococcus sp. | reverse complement strand
AAAACGGATTTCAAATGCCTGCTTCGCAGGCAAAATGAAGTTTTTCGACAAGCTGCCGCCGCGGTTTTGAACCGCGGCGTTATTTTTGGGAATAAAAAAACGACACCGCCGAAGCGATGTCGTTTGTGTTGAGCTTTTTAAGCCGCTAAATTACTTTCTCTTCTTGGAAACGAGAACAGCGCCTGCAGCCAGTACAGCTACGCCTGCAACAGCAGCAACACCCTCAACGCCTGTGTCGGGAGAACCCTTGTCATCAGATGTGGTGGTGGAAGCAGCAGCGTCTGTGTCGGCAGAAGCTGCGTCGGTAGCGTCTTCTGCGTCAGCAGCAGCGGAATCGCCGCCGATACCGGAGATTGTAAAGGTTACGGACAGAGTGTCATCGAAGGAGAAACCGGAAGCGTCGATAGGAGCATCCTTAGATGTGTCGCCATATGCGTTGTAGATCTCCAGTCTGATCTTGCCGTTGCCTTCGATATCGCCGTAGTACAGCTTATCCTGTGCAACAGGGATATCAACGGAAGTACCGTCAGTGTTTGTAGCAGTGATAACTACATTGGAAATTGATACGCCTGCAGCCTGAGCGAAAGCCATCTTATCAGCCTCGGTATCAAGGTCATCATAGCCCTCTGCTTCCTTACCGCAGCCAAGTGCATTTGCAAGACCGTCGATATCTACGCAGAATACGGTAGCGCCTGTGCCGGTAGCGGGAACCATCTCAGCGGTATCCTCATCTTCCCACTCGAAGCCCGTTACAGCTACGGTGTAAGTACCGTCTGTGGTAACGTCAGTTGTTACGGCATTTTCTGTGTCAGCTGCCATGGACTGTACAGACCAGTCGGAAGAAGCGTACATCAGGAATGCTTCGTAAGCGCTTGCGGACGCAGCCAGAACAGCTGCGCTTACTACTGCTGCGGAAGCAGCACCAAGAATCTTTGTAATCTTCATGATAAAAATCCTCCATAAAAATCTAGAAAAGCATAGTACGTGACATGCTAATCCATGTATATATTTTATAACATTACGGCATTTTTTTCAATTGTGAGAATGCACAAACTTCAAACGATTACACTGTCTAAAATGCACGCACTACACAAAAATCAAGCAGTACCTAAAGCTAATAGGCGCATTTAAGTAAGCAAAATGCGCCTATTAGCTAAATTATCTTTTTCTGAAGTTGGGATTGTCGTCAGGCTCTTTCATAATAGCGTCAAACAGCCGCTGGGTCTTGCTGGAGCGCCGTTTTTTGTCCTTGAGCATATTCAGCTCCTCATGTGTGGGTGAAGCCGGCTCTTCGTCGTAAATATGCCTGTCCTCCGTCCAGATACCGTCGGGAACCTCAGGCTGCGGAGTATCCTCGTGCTGCTTGTGACTGCTCCTGTGCTTTTTCGGCTCTGTGTGCCCGTCCGAGTGATTTTCCTGCGATTCGTCGCTGTGCGGCGGCGTTTCCTTTTCCGGCTCGTCAATATGACGATGCTCCTTGCTCATGTCATTTTCGGATTTCTCCAGAACATCAAATATCGAGCCTATCTCCCAGAACGGGTCGCCGCTCTGCTCCGGTTCTGCCGAGGGAGTTTCCTGATTCGGCGGAGCCTCTTCGGGACGTGACACGGCTTCAAACGCCTTTTCCTGCTTGACTGAAGTCCCTGCCATCTTACCATACGCCGAGATAGCCGCCGCATTCCTGCGGATTATTCTGGGTGCAGGTCTTGCGGTTTCCTGCCGTACCGGTTCGGGATTGACGCTCTCCGGCTCGGGCTGTGCGTAGGCGTCGGAGGTATCCTCATCGTCCTCACCGAACACGGAAAATCCACGATCCGAAGCGGCGCTTTCCTGCTGCTCACGTCGGCGGTCATTGTCCCTGCTCTCGCCGTATGATGAAAATCCACGCTCCGAAGCGGCGCTCTCCT
>CAYRLM010000285.1:0-1909 GCA_964425035.1 uncultured Ruminococcus sp. | reverse complement strand
GTGCGTTTTCAATGCTTGCAGACGAGCTGGGATTGAAGCTTCGTCTGGAAAACGGCGTCTGCGACCATATCGCTCACGGTTGCGGAGGAGATGTCCGCAAGTCGGTCAATACCGTTGAGCTTTGCGTGCTTTCGGCTGAAAACGACGGCGAATCGCTTACCGTGCCGCTGGAAACGGCTAAACAGCTTACTCAGCGCAGCAATATGCGCTACGACCGTGACGGCGACCAGCATTACGACCTGCTGTCGGCGCTTCAGAAGTCGATACGAGGCTCTGACGAAAATGCTGCGCTTCATTATGCCGCACGGCTGATGGAGGCGGGGGACATAATTTCCCTGTCACGGCGGCTGCTTGTCATTGCCGGCGAGGACATAGGTCTTGCGTATCCGCAGGCGATGCCGATAGTCAAGGCGTGCGTTGACAGCGCCATGCAGCTTGGTCTGCCGGAGGCACGCATTCCGTTGGCGGAGGCGATAATCCTGCTTGCCACAGCGCCGAAATCCAACAGTGCGGAAAAGGCGATAGACGCAGCTCTTGCCGACATAAAGGAAGGAGCCGCCTATGATTTTCCGCGGCAGCTCCAGAATGTGCATTGCGACGGCGAGGGGGCGGCGGTCAAAGGTCAGCATTACCTCTATCCGCACGATTATCCGAACCACTGGGTAAAGCAGCAGTATCTCCCAGACCCGATAAAGGATCATGTGTATTATGAATATGGCGACAACAAGCTTGAGAACGCCGCAAGGGAGTACTGGAGCAGGATCAAAAAATAGTCTGTATCACCTTTGACGTATTGCTGCCGGAATACACCCAGCTGTCAATATGCCCGTCTGTCTTGAAATATTTCAGCTCATTGTCGCAGTATGCGTTGTCTGACGTACTTACGATGATGAGCTTTATTTTCATCTTTTCGGGAATTATAGCCTTTATGTAGACGCTGGCGCAGCTGTTCACATCGACGTCATGCCGCAGCTCCGCAAGCCCGGCGAGATTAGGCGCAAGCTCCACGAATATGCCGTAATCCTCGATAGACCGAACGATACCCGTTACCGTTTCCCCCGGCTCGAACATGGCGGCGTTTTCCTCCCATGTTCCGAGAAGCTCCTTGTGAGAAAGGCAGATACGTCCGTTGTCAAGCGATTTGACCACTGCGTATATTTCCTGACCGATATGAAAGCGATCCTGAGGATGGGTAATCCTAGATACCGATATCATGTCGATTGGGATAAGCGAGGGAATACCGCAGCCGATGTCAACAAAGCAGCCGAACGGTTCAAGGTGTGTTACTCGTGCCGGAATAATATCGCCGGGTATCAGCCGTGCGAGGTAATTCTCCATGCATTTGACCTGTGCCGCCCTGCGTGAAAGCACGGCGTAAAGCTCGCCCTGTTCATCTCTGCGGAAGTCTGTCACAACGAACGCCACCGGCTTATTTACCCGCGATATCAGCGCAATGTCTTTGGTAGTTCCCTCTGTTATGCCGATTGCACCCTCTTCTCTGGGAATAATGCCGCGCATACACCCGAGATCGACGATTAGGTCGTGGCGGCTGTTGCATATAACGCAGGGCGCTTCAATGATCCTGCCGGCGGACATACATTCGCTCAGCGAGTAAAAGCTGGAAAGACAGGAACGGTTTTCGGCGGTTGTGAATAAATAGCCCTCAGGCAGATACTCTATCATTTTGTACCTCCAGATTGGTTTTTTCTGTATATACTATGAGGGCAGACGGGATTTTATGTGTTGAAAATCTTTTGGGAAAATAAAATTGTGACCACATAATAATACGGTCACATCATTATTATGCGGTCACATCAGCTTGTCGAACACCTCGCCGCAGCGGGATAAAAGTTTTCTGTCCAGCCTTTTTCAAAAGGCTGGCGTGGGCGGGGCAGAGCCCCGCACTCGG
>CAYRLM010000284.1:0-1944 GCA_964425035.1 uncultured Ruminococcus sp. | reverse complement strand
GTAAAGGGCGTTGAGGTGGTAGCATGCGTACCCTTCACCAACCTTGAAACCGCACTTGCCGCAACCGCAGGCACAAACATCAAAATCGGCGCAGAGAACTGCCACTTCGAGAAGAGCGGCGCATTCACGGGCGAAATTTCCGCCGACATGCTCGCCGAGATGGGCGTTGAGTATGTGGTTCTGGGTCACTCCGAGCGCCGCCAGTATTTCGCCGAAACCGATGAAACCGTAAACAAGAGAACCAAGGCAGCTCTTGCCGCAGGTCTTAAGCCCATCGTATGCGTAGGCGAACTTCTGTGGGAGCGTGAGTGCAACATTACCGAGGAGGTAATCGCACGCCAGATAAAGCTTGACTTCTTCAACGTTTCCGCAGAGGAGTTAAAGAAGTGCGTTATCGCTTATGAGCCCGTATGGGCTATCGGAACGGGCAAGACTGCCACCGCAGATCAGGCGGAGGAGGTATGCGCATTCATTCGCTCCACCCTCGCAAAGCTCTACGGCGCTGACGTTGCCGAAACCATCACCGTTCAGTACGGCGGCTCCATGAACGCAAAGAACGCAGCCGAGCTTCTCTCCAAGACCAACGTTGACGGCGGTCTTATCGGCGGCGCTTCCCTTAAGGCTGCCGATTTCACGGCTATCATCACCGCAGCGGTAAACGGCTGATATTTTAAGGTAAGGAGTTACAAAAATGAAGGCAAAGAAACCCGTATTATTGGTAGTAATGGACGGCGTAGGCTTCTCCAAGACAAATCTCGGCGACGCTGTGGGCGAGGCTCGCACACCCACTCTCGACTGGATGCTCGCCAACTGCCCCAACACCCGTCTTAAAGCGCACGGCGGAGCGGTAGGTCTGCCCTCCGACGACGACATGGGCAACTCCGAGGTAGGTCATAACGCAATAGGCTGCGGTCAGATCTATTCACAGGGCGCAAAGCTTGTAAACGAAAGCATCGAGAGCGGCAAGATGTACCAGTCCGACGCATGGAAGGAGCTTGTTGCCAATGTCAAGAGCAAAAATTCCACCATGCACTTCATCGGTCTGCTGTCCGACGGAAACGTTCATTCCAACATCAGCCACCTGTTCAACATGATTCGCAGGGCTAAGACAGAGGGCGTTTCAAAGGTAAGAGTACATGCTCTGCTGGACGGAAGAGATGTTCCCCCGCAGACTGCGCAGATCTATCTCGGACAGCTTGACGAGCTGTTCGCCGAGCTGAACGACAGCAGCTTCGACGGCAGGCTTGCAAGCGGCGGCGGCCGTATGAAGGTGACAATGGATCGTTATCAGGCGGACTGGCCGATGGTAGAGCGCGGCTGGAATACCCATGTGCGCGGCGAGGGCAGACAGTTTGCCTCCGGCATTGACGCACTCAACACCCTGCGTGCCGAAACGGGAGTTACCAGCGATCAGGATCTCCCTGCGTTCGTTATCGCAGAGAACGGCGAGGCTGTCGGAAAAATAACCGACGGCGACAGCGTTATCCTGTTCAATTTCCGCGGCGACCGTGCAATAGAGCTTTCAATGGCGTTCGATATGGTTGAATTCGATCATTTCAACAGAGGGCCTAAGCCCGACGTATGCTATGCGGGAATGCTCCAGTATGACGGCGATCTCAAGCTCCCGGCACGTTTCCTCGTAAATCCCCCCGAAATAACCAACACCATGACAGAGGTATTGGTCAAGGCGGGATACAACGAGTACGCTATCTCCGAAACGCAGAAGTACGGTCATGTTACCTACTTCTGGAACGGAAACCGCAGCGGCAAGGTAAGCGAAGAGCTGGAAACCTACTGCGAAATTCCCTCGGATAACGTAAGCTTCGACCAGCGCCCGTGGATGAAGTCCGCCGAAATCACCGACAAGCTTATCGAGGCTGTCAAGTCCGGCAAGTATGACTTCCTGCGCTGCAACTACCCGAACGGCGACATGGTAGGTCACAC
>CAYRLM010000283.1:0-1956 GCA_964425035.1 uncultured Ruminococcus sp. | reverse complement strand
CCCGCCAGCCTTTTGAAAAAGGCTGGACCGAAAACTTTTATTCCGCTGCGGCGGGGTTTTTCGACAAGCTGCGGGGAGGGCAAAGCCCTCCACATTTTTTATAAATAAAAAATCCCCCGATTAACAAACCGGGGGATTAAATATTATCCGAATAAGCTTATTACGAATAACGCTTCTGATACATGTAGTCGTTGACTTCCTTCACAACGAACACCGCAATAATTCCCAGACATGCTACAATGGAGAGTATGTACATAACTGCGGAAATGATGTAGTTGTAACCGGAGTATTTCAGACCCTGTGACACCTTTTCGGCAACAGCGGAGGTTCTTGCGCCGAACACCGTGAAGATAGAAGAGAAGTTGTTGGAAGCAATCAGGATAAACAGCGCCAGCGTTCCGAACTTGGAGAAGCTGTAACCGCACCACATGCCGACAGCCAGAAGCAGCGTCAAACCGCCGTAAACCGTGAGATACAGATAGTCCATTGCACCGAACTGGAGATTTGTGAAGATGAGCTTGTCATACATCAGAACAGCTACCAGCGTGATAACGAAGCTGACTATAACGGATCCTGCACCTATCAGCAGCGCAGTGTGTGCTTTCTTCTCGCCGGCAGCGTATTTGAATGTCATCTTGCTCTTAATCTTTAAGAATGCCGCCAGCGCCACAAACGCCGCAGCCACAGTCGCCAGAATAAGGAACACGGTAGCGATCCACCACTTGGAGGTCATGCCATTGCTGCTGAGCCATGCGGAAGCTGTTTCGTCGCCTGCTCTTGCGGCAGCCTTCATGGGGTTGTAGGTCTTTATAACCCATCCAAATCTCAGAACCAGCGCCACCAGATCTGTTACCGCAGCGGCTGCGCCGAAAGAGAAGAAGTACAGCATAGCCCAATCGCCGTCACGGATATATGTGATGCTGCCTATCAGCGCAACAGCAATCAGGAGTATCAGCACTATGCCCTGAGCAATGCCGGTATCGCTGCCGGAGCCTACCCAGCCGATGATGATAGACCAGTTGCCGCCAAGGAGCGTTATGCTGCCGTAAGCGGAAAGCGCAAAGTTGGTGAACACGGCAGCGGCAGTCATGCCGAGGAACATGATACCGCCGGTTACCGCACGCTTGAACATATCCGAGCGTTGAGCGGAGGTGAACAGCATATCGTCAGCGTATTCATCGCTGCTCTCATAAACGAAGTAAACACACGCAAGCAGACACACAACAGCGTCCGCCACGCCGAATATCTTTATGGAGTTCCTGTAAACGAGGTTTGCAAAGGGAATGAACAGCGGAACAAGTCCGATAACAGCCTTTGCGCCGAAAATCGCAATGAGATAAGACTTTGCGAATGCGAAGCCCTTGTAATAGCAGAATGAAAGCACCAGCAGAATACCCGTGATGATGAGGTAGATAAGAACCACATCCAAGATTGTATCCCACAGCGTCAAGATTATCTGATTGTTGGCGATCTCAGACTCGGAAGCAAAGGTCTTTCCGAACAGCTTGACTATGCTTGTCTTTCCCTCTGCGTTATAATCCGCCGCCTGCTTGTAAACAGGGTTGATGTACAGCGGCTTCATTACAAGGAAGAAAGTGATAACTGCTTCTACAACGGCAAAAGCAGCCATACCGATGCCGATTATCTTATTAAGACGGCCGGTATTCTGCGCCCTGTAAGTGTGCAATGCGTCTAATGTCATTAAGTTATTCCTCCTAATCCATGTTGCAGCCGCAAACTCCCCGGCGCACTGCCCCATGCTGTATAATCCATTTAGATTATACCATATTTGAACCAGATTTGCAAGCAGACGTCCCAAAAAACCGACATGCGCTTTCAACAAACTTTGTGCAAAATATTTGTGCAAAACACAGATTTTATTTCTAATCAAAAAATCCGTCATTCGTCTGCGTAATCATTTCGGATATCTTTCCCCAGGTCGCAGGTATAAACGAA
>CAYRLM010000282.1:0-1990 GCA_964425035.1 uncultured Ruminococcus sp. | reverse complement strand
GGCGGCAGCAGCGCAGCTGCGACTTCAAGCCGCCAATGCAGCTAAAGGGGTAAGGGGGAAAACAAGAGTTTTCCCCCGATTCGCAGACCATAGTCTGCGAATAAAGACTTTATCGACAGACACCGTGACGGTGCAAAAAATTGCGCCGTCATTGAATGTTAAGCAATCCATTTATTGCAAATCAATCGAGATACTCTCCGCAAATTCTCACCATCATATCGTTCAGCTTCTCGACGGTATAGCTGCCGATCGAAGGCTCGGTGTGTGAAAAGCCGATACCGCTGTCGTCGGTCAGGAACGTGTAAGTCCCCCCTGTCATGAACGCCATGCTCCTTAGAATAAACTCGCAGGATTTGTCTGCGCCGCTCGCTGCCACAGGTATAATGCGTATGCCCTTTTCTGCGGCGGCTCTGACGTATTCCGTCACCTTGTCGACAGTCTGTGCGGCGCTGTGGGGCGGGGCGTCCAGCACGAGGAACATTATCTTCACGGAATTTTCGTCCCAGTCGTGGTCAAGGGCGCTTTTCAGTGCGGCGTCAACCGCCTCCGGAGTATCGCCGCCGCCGTCTGCGGACTGCAGCGAGATAGCGTTCACAACTGCGTCAAGATTGGTTGTGAACGGGAACTCACGCACCACATATTCGTCCCCCTCGTCACGGTAAAAATTAACGCTCAGTCTGGTGGGAATGTTGCCGTTCTCGGCCTTTATGCGGGTCACCACGTCCTCCAGCTCCGCCTTGAGGTACTCCAGCTCGTCGGACATAGAGCCTGTGGTGTCGCACATTATCATCAGGTCAAGCGTTTTGGCGGCGGAGGTCGCTGCGCTGTTCAGCGTAAATTCAAGCTCGATATCGCCGTTCACCGTTTCTTTGAATGTCTGCGTTCCGTTGTCTGTTGTCACGGTGAACTCGGACGGGCCGTTCACCAAGTCCTTTTCCGAAAAAAAGAGGTACGCTCTGCCCTTGTTGTCGGTGACTGCTGAATAGCCCATTGCGCTCACCGCTGCGCCCTCCAAAGGCTTTCCGTCCGTGTCCTTCACGGTGACAGCCGCACGGAAGTCAGCCCCGGTGCGCCATGTTTGGCGGTATTCTTCCCAGTCGCCGGCGTAATTCGCACTGCCGAAAAGTCCCTGCCAAAAATCCCAGTTCTCGTTGTCGTTCCACTCGCCGCCAGTGAGAAGCCCCGCCTCCGGGGTAATATCCCAACCCGGAACAGGTTCGGGCAGGTCTGTTTCCGAATAGTAGCCCTCCTTAGGCGAGGTCAATGCTATCCCTCCCGAAAGACCGTCAACATCAGCGGCGCTTTCGGCTAAAATTATGTCGCCGCTCGGCTCGTCACCGGGTTCTGCCGCTGCCGACACAGAGTCGGTGTCGGCGGAAGAGGCTGTCCCTCTGCCGCCGATATCTCTCCCGGTGTATTCGTCGTGAACGGCGTTGACAGCCGGGGCGGTAGATGAAGTCGTTGCGGTCGGTGCAGTCGTTGAAGTTCCTGCCGCAGCGGGAGAAGCTGCGGAGGTTGCCGCCGCGGGAGAGGTGCTTTCGCCGTCAGCGGTCTTTGAAGCTCCGTCAGTTGTCGGCAGCGAACACAAATCGTCCGAGGGTGCGTCGGTTTCCTTAGGTGCCGCCGCAGTATTATCTGCGGAGCTTACGGACGAGGCTTCGGCTGTGGGGGCTGCGCCCGCTGTCGGCATAGCCTCGGCAGTTCCCTCAACGGAAGCTGCGGCGATATCCGACGTGCCGGAATTTGCGCTTCCGGAAGCGCAGCCGGAGAGCATTACCGCCGCCAATATAACGAGAAGTGAGCGTTTTTTCATGGTGGTACTCCTTTCATGGGCTGCCATATGAGCCTTCATCAATAAAACAAAATACACGGCAGAAAGGTTGCAAAAAATATTAAAAAAATTAACGGCGCTGAGGAATAAACGCCCTAAGTTTATCGAAACCCCCGCCGCAGCGGGATAAAAGTTTTCGGTCCAGCCTTTTTCAAAAGG
>CAYRLM010000281.1:0-1993 GCA_964425035.1 uncultured Ruminococcus sp. | reverse complement strand
AAAGAAGGGCGATTATTACAAGCTGTACACGGCGCAGAGCGTTTGACAGTGATATATTATACGGCAGGGTGAAAGCATTTCACCCTGCTTTTTATGTGAAATTTCAGCAAATATAAAAAATGTAGGTTTGTCGATGATATTGTACACGAAAAGCTATAGGTTGGCTTTGCCGGAGCTTGCGGAAGCAGGATCAAACTTTTTAAGAACACAATTCACCGGGGTAAAATATGTAATTACCTATTGACAATCTATCCGCAATATAATATAATTAATGTATATGGACTTTTTTCAGGTATCATTAATTCATGGAGAAGCTGATAAATGAAGAACAGGAAAAACAGCAAAAAACTTAATCTTATAGTATGCGCTATCGCCTTTGTAATAATGATAGTTTACCTTGTTTTCGTTGACAGTATAGATAACGTTACAGCGGCACTTACCAGAATTAACAAGGGTGCTCTGGTGATATGCGTGCTTTTCATGGCGGGATACTGGCTGAACGAAGCCGCAACAGTACATGTAATGCTCAAATCAATGTACCCGAAGATGAAATTCCGCAACAGCTGGCTTGTCACTATCATCGGGCAGTATTTCAACTGTATCACGCCGTCATCTACCGGCGGTCAGCCCATGCAGGCTTATTACCTTGTGAAGTTCGGCGTGCCGCTCGGCTGCGGACTGACTGCGCTGCTCAGCCGTTTTATCGTATACCAGTTCGTGCTGACGGCTTATTCTGTCTTTACGCTGGCGGTGGGGTTCAACAATTTCGGCAGCGACCTCAGCCAAAAAGGGCTTATGCCATTTGTTATCATAGGCTTCGTCATAAATACCGCAGTCATAATCTTTCTGTTCTGTATCGCGCTTTTCAAAAAGGCTACGCTGAAAGCCGCAAACGGTCTGATATCGCTGCTGGCTAAAACGCACCTCATGAAGCGCCCGATGAAATGGCGTATTTACCTTACCCGTGAGGTAAACAAGTTCTACAACAATTTCCGCTATCTAAGGAAAAACATTCCTCTGCTGCTCAAGGCGGTGTTTTTCACATTCATTCAGCTCACGCTGTATCTGAGCATATCATATGTTCTTTACCGCGGCTTTGGCATGAACGACGCAAGCCTGCTTCAGATAATGAGTTATCAGGCGTATGTGCTTATGATATCCTCGTTCATTCCGCTGCCGGGCGCTATGGGCGGTGCGGAGCTCGGCTACCATGGGTTCTTCAAGGACATTTTCACGGAGCAGTATGTGAATACCTCAATGATGCTCTGGCGCATAATGACCTTCTACCTCCCGATAATCGTCGGACTTATATCTACGCTCACAATGAAGAGCAAGGGCATTGAGCAGCCAACAAACGAGCAGGCAAAGCAGACCATGTTCGAAATGGAAGCTGCAATAGACAAAGAAACAAATTAATTACAGAAAAGGAAAGCAGACAAATGGCAGATTTGAAACACGAAATAGAAAGACGCCGCACATTTGCGATAATCTCGCACCCTGATGCTGGCAAGACCACGCTCACGGAAAAATTCCTTCTGTACGGAGGCGCAATATCTCTCGCAGGAGCGGTAAAGGGCAAGAAGAACACTCGCCATGCGGTTTCCGACTGGATGGAAATCGAGAAGCAGAGAGGTATCTCCGTCACCTCCTCCGTAATGCAGTTCAACTATGAGGGCTACTGCATAAACATTCTTGACACACCCGGACATCAGGACTTTTCGGAGGACACCTACCGCACGCTTATGGCTGCGGACAGCGCAGTAATGGTAATCGACGCCGCAAAGGGCGTAGAGAACCAGACAAGAAAGCTGTTCAAGGTCTGCGTAATGCGGAATATCCCGATATTCACCTTCATCAACAAAATGGATCGCGAAGCCCGCGACCCGTTCGACCTGCTGGACGAGATTGAAAACGAGCTTGGCATAAAGACCTATCCCGTCAACTGGCCTATCGGTTCAGGCAAGGATTTCAAGGGAGTTTACGACCGTGAAAA
>CAYRLM010000280.1:0-2068 GCA_964425035.1 uncultured Ruminococcus sp. | reverse complement strand
GATATCGAGTATTTTGCTCTCCTCGGCAAATCCTCCCGCCATGGAAAGATGTCCGCCGCCGCTTCCCACGGTTTTGAGAGCCTGCTCGGAAATAACTCCGGCATTCAGCTCGTCAAGCTCGGAGCGGACAGAGAACTTGAAGCCCTTTTCCTTGCGTGAATATACCACCGCAAATCTCACAACGTCAAGACTCAGAATGAAATCCGAAACGGTTGCGACAAACGCCTCCGCACACGGGAAATTCAGGAACGCAAACGCAACTCCGTTATATATCTCGATGTTCTTCATGGAGTCAACGAACGCCTCAAGCTCGTCATACTGGATAACGCCGTTCTGAAGGCTGCGTATCATCTGACAATCCGCCAACGGGAACAGATAGCGGTAAACGTCTATATCAAGCTCGGTCACGCCTCTGGTGAAATTCGCCGTATCCATTTTCAGCCCGTACAGCAGCGCCGTTGCAACGTCCTTCGGCATATCCATCTTGTAGGACATGTAGTAATCGGCGATGAGCGTTGCGCAGCTTCCCACAATGCGGATATCCTTGTATTTATAATCCGCAGGGCAGAACGTCGGGTGGTGGTCGATACAAGCGACCTCATCTCCCACAAGGTCAAGGATATTTGCGTTGCCCTTCTGCGAGTCTACCGTAATTATGTAATCCTCGCTGGTCATATCCCTGAGGTCTGCCGCCACGGTCATCTTTATGCCGAATTCGGCAACCATGTTGGCGGTGGCGGTACGCTCGATATTTCCGTGATGACAGATAGTGGTGGGTATTTTGAAGCGCTCCAGCAGCACCTGTAATCCGTATGCGCTGGCGATAGCGTCAGGGTCGGGGAAATTATGCGTCTGGATAAATACCCTGTGACCTTTTAATAAGGTGATGAGTTCACTGAGCTTCGGGGACATGAAAGCGCTCCTTAACAATTACTTGGGCGAATTAGGCAAATTTAGGAAATACATTTCCTCTATATTAGGTAATATCTGACCCTGTTGTCACTATTCTATCACACAATTTTAGAAAAATCAATAGTTTTCTTAAAAATTGTCCGCGAAAAAATGTTAATGTTATATGAAGCTAACGTTACACAACATGTGTATCATTTAACCGAAAATTTTTGTCAACGAAACAAACAAAGAGCCAAGGCAGAATTTGTGCAGAATGACACAACAGTGCATTTTTTCGGGGTGAAAAAATCTATGTCCGGCATATTGACAAGCGTCCCTCAATTGAGATATAATATACTGTATTGATATGATTTATGAATAAAAGGAGCGGCACAATGCTTAATCAGTTTTCAAGGACAGAGCTTACATTCGGAAAGGAAGCTATGGAAAGGCTGGCAAATTCACGGGTGGCGATATTCGGCATAGGCGGTGTCGGCGGTTTCACTGCCGAGGCTTTGGCACGAAGCGGCGTAGGAACGCTTGACCTCATAGACGATGACAGAATTTGCCTTACAAACATAAACCGTCAGATATTCGCCACGCGCAAAACCGTCGGAAAGCTCAAAATCGACGTTGCCAAGGAACGTCTGCTGGATATCAACCCGGATATGACGATAAATACCTACAAAACATTCTACATGCCTGAAACCGCCGATCAGTTCGATTTCACGCAGTATGACTATGTCGTGGACGCAATAGACACCGTGACCGGAAAGATAGAGCTTGTGATGAACGCCGACAAATGCCACACACCCATAATTTCCTCAATGGGTGCAGGAAATAAGGTTGACCCAACCAGATTTCAGGTGGCGGACATTTACAGCACCTCGGTATGCCCTCTCGCCCGTGTAATGCGCTATGAGCTGAAAAAGCGCAAAATCCGCAGTCTAAAGGTGGTGTACTCCACCGAAAAGCCAATGACCCCCGTGGACGATATGGCGATAAGCTGCAAGCAGCACTGTATCTGCCCTCCGGGAACAGCACGCAAATGCACACAGCGCAATCAGGTGCCGGGCAGCAACGCATTCGTTCCGTCGGTAGTCGGACTGATAATCGCAGGAGAAGTGATAAAGGACATCACCGGAGTAAGAGGAGAGAAATAGTACATACGCCCCGC
>CAYRLM010000279.1:0-2097 GCA_964425035.1 uncultured Ruminococcus sp. | reverse complement strand
CCCGTACAGTCAAGCGGATAATGTCACCGCTGCCGAAACGCTTCAAAAAATATGTAACTGCGACCGACGCTCGGATCGGGCCGTTTATCTTTTTGCGGGAATTTTTGCTTCACGGGGAAATTTGTAAGTTTGTCAATGATATTGTACACGAAAGGCAGAAAGAAATTCGAGAGGAGAAAAGAAGTTGAGAGTGCGCATAGGGAGGTTATTAGAGCGGAAAAGATGAACTCTTAACTGCTTTTTAAGGTTATCACAGGAATAAAAATTGTTGTGGTCTTCACGGTGATTGCGTTCAATCTTTCCGTTGTATGGTAAGGGCGAATCAACTTGTGACGAATACCGAGCTTTTCGGCGGTAGTCTGAAACAATGTTGGTCTGTCCTTTGAACCCACGGGTAAACCTAGCCATAAATAAAGCGCAGCCTTGAAAATTCGTCAATAGCCGTATATTTGTACAATTTCCGTTACTTGTTATCAATGCAACTCATTGGCACAAATTTGACATCTATATGTACCATTTTGTATGGGTGAATCATTTGCTTATAATGTTAGGGCTTATTGCCGTTGGCGCAAGCAAAGCCAACCTTTTGAGAACACTATAAAGACTTTAGTGACTGCGGGTGTAACCACGCTTACAAAGCCTGTGCCAAAGCTCCCCGTTAATCCGAGCTTAGGGTTTCTCCGCCGCATATCCCTGATGAGCTTAAGCTCATTAGGGGTGTGTTCGTTTGGAGTGTTCCGCAAGCGATTCCGGAGTGCCGTCCCGGCGCCTTCGCCGGAAACAGATATATGACCTGCATTTGTTGTATTTCCGAGCGGCTCGTTTCACTCCGTATTTTTCTGCATATTTCATAAGGGCTTGACGGAACTTCATCTCTTGTGTTATACTGTTCATGAGTGATAGAGCTTCCTTTCGATGAGATTTTGTTGTGACGACTTTATTATATCTGACCGCAGGTCATGATATAATAATTGCAGAGCAATTATTATAAATCAAAAATCCTCGCACATACGTTCGCTGTCGCTCACTTCGTGCGTATCGGATAATTATATCATGACCTTGCGGTCGTGATATAATAAACGCAAAGTACTTGCACATACATTCGCTGTTGCTAACTCCGTGTATATCGGAAATTGCAGAGCAATCGGAAAACTTTGCTTTTCTCCGTACAGCGCCGTTGACATAACGTCTGATAAAGTTAAAGGTGAAGAAGAATTATGCCCGAATTTATTGAAATAAGCGACCTCAACGCTTCCGGCTGCGAGGTATTCACAAAGCTGACCGAGGCGCAGCTCAGAAACCGTCTTGAACCTGAAAAGGGAATTTTCATTGCCGAAAGCCCCAAGGTTATCGAGCTTGCAATAAACGCCGGCTATGAGCCTGTGTCGATATTGACGGAAAAACGCTGTGTTGAGGGTTTCCTGAACAGCGCTGCGGAGGCTCCCGGCTGCGCCGCCGGAATAATGCGCCGCTGCGGAGATATCCCGGTGTATCTTGCGCCGCAGGACATACTTTCACGGCTGACAGGATATAAGCTGAACAGGGGAGTGCTTTGCGCAGTGCGCCGTCCCGTACCTAAGTCTGCCGAGGACATATGTCAGAATGCCCACAGGATAGCGGTGCTTGAAAACATTGTGGACAGCACGAACATAGGCGCTGTGTTCCGTTCTGCGGCGGCGCTCGGAATAGACGCAGTGCTGATAACGCCCTCCTGCTGTGATCCGCTGCTCAGGCGCTCGGTGAGGGTCAGCATGGGAACGGTGCTGCTGGTTCCGTGGGCGGTTATCGGCGAGGAAGTCGGGGATTGGCCGGGCAAGGGACTGGAGCTGCTGCGTTCATGGGGCTTCAGGACGGCTGCCATGGCGCTGAGCGACAGTTCTGTCAGCATTGACGACCCAATTCTTGCCGCAGAGGAAAAGCTTGCGATAGTTCTCGGAACAGAGGGCGACGGGTTGTCTGAAACAACGATAGCCTCCTGCGACTACACCGTGAAGATACCTATGTCGCTTGGAGTGGATTCGCTGAATGTTGCTGCTGCGGGAGCTGTTGCGTTCTGGCAGCTGAGATGGCAGGGAAAAAGATAGCGGGCACGGCAAA
>CAYRLM010000278.1:0-2172 GCA_964425035.1 uncultured Ruminococcus sp. | reverse complement strand
ATCAGCCCCTGTTTTATGTCATCGCTCTGTTATTTTGTGGTCGAGCCGAACCCTCCGTTGCGAACTCCGTCTGCGTCGTCGTCAACCGTAATGCCGTATTCCACGAAAATCCCCTGCGCAAAGCCTGTGCCCGCCGGTATTTCCAAGGTCTTTCCCTCGTTGCTGTCGTTGGTGATTTTGATGAAGATATGTCCCTCATTGTCTGACTGCGAATAGTCGCTGTCGATTATCCCAACGGTATTGTTGAGCTGTAAGCGATACTTGAAGCCAAGTCCGCTGCGGGGATACAGCTTCAGCACCCAGCCCGGCTCGATAAGCACACGGATACCGGTGGGGATTTTTGCGGTTTCCCCAGGTGCTAACCTCACGTCGTACGGCGAGAAAAAGTCATATCCGGCTGACCCTGCGGTAGCACGGTGCGGCAGCTTTACGGAATTGTAAATCTCTTCGGCGTCTGCACGTCCGCAGCCCTCTGCAAACTGCTTCAGGCTCACCTTTTCAAATTTCGCTATTCTCTTCATCGTTCCTCCGTCAATCAAAAAGCACCAGTTTTCCCAGCTTCAGCGTTTCCCGGACATCTATCACATGCTGGTTTGAGCTGCCCTTCCAATGCAGCTTGGGGTCACGCACAGCTTCGATGTATCTGCCGTCAACAAGGACGTCCAGATACGGTATTATCTCCAGTCCCTGTATTTCGTCCCAGCAGTAACCGGTGTAAAGCCAAATTGTCTTTTCCGGCAGCTGCTCCCGAACCTTTTTTGCAAGCCGTGTTATTTCCTCACGGTTGCGCTTGTGCAGGGGGTCGCCGCCGCTGAATGTTATACCGCTGATGTAATCTGCGGAGAGCTTTTCAAAAAGCTCCCTCTCTGCCGCTTCGTCAAACGGGATACCGCCCTCGATATCCCATGTTATCGGATTGTGGCAGCCTCGGCAGCGGTGCTCGCAGCCGGCTACCCACAGAACAGTGCGCAGACCGTCGCCGTTCAGCATGTCGTCTGTTGTAATGTTGTGATAACGCATTATATCAAATTCACTTTCAGTTATTTTACATGCTCTTTCGGTCAGCAATTTCAGCCATTTTTGCGGCATTGAGCCGTGTATCGCCCTTTACTCTCGAATAGCTGAGATAACCGTTCATGCGGTCGATTTTGGTGAGATTTTTGCTGCCGCACTTGGGGCATACGTCCATTTCAAGCTGCTGATAGCCGCAGTCGTCGCAGTAAGCCAGCGAAAGGTTCACGCCCTCGTAGAAGCCCTTTTTCATCGCGCGGCGCACCAGCGTTTCCACGGCGCCCTTGTTGTAGTCAATCGGATAACGAACATACTGTATCTTTCCGCCGTTGAACAAATTCCAGAAGCGCTCCTCCCTGTCCTGCTTCTGTATCGGGGTAATATCCTCGGTGACGTGGCAGTGGAAGCTGTTGCTGACGTATTCACGGTCGGAAACATTCTCGATTATGCCGTATTTCTTGCGGAACTGCTGTATCTGCAAGCCGCAGAGGTTCTCAGCGGGAGTGCCGTAAATGGCGTAGAGGTGTCCGTCCTCCTTCTTGAACTCGGAAATGCGCTTGTTGATGTACTCCATGACCTTGAGCGAGAAGCTTCCGTCCTCGGCAAGAGATTTCTTGTCGGCAAGCTGCTCCAGCTCGTTGAGCGCGGTTATGCCGAATGAGGCGGTCGCAGACTTGAGCAGCGGCTTTATCTTGTCGTGAATGCCCAGATGTCCGCCGAGGAAGCCGCCCTCGCAGTAAGCCAGCGGATTTGTGCTTGCCTTCATCTCGCCGAGATAGTCATAGGTGCGGATATGTATTTTTCTGATAAGGTTGAGGTAATAGTCCAGTACCTCGAAAAAGTCACGGCTCTCCTGCTGCGCCTTTGCGTAAATCATGGGCAGATGAAGCGAAACCGCTCCGATGTTGAAGCGTCCCACAAATACCGGTTGGTCGTTCTCGTCGGCAGGCTCCATTCCGCCGCGCTCGAACCACGGCGACAGGAATGCGCGGCAGCCCATGGGACTTATTATCTTCCCGTACTTCTTGTAAACGGAAGCCACATAGCCGTCGCCCGTAAGGCTGAGCCAGTCGGGGTACATAGCCTTTGCGCTGCACTCTATGCCGGCGTTGAACACGTCCTCAAGCGGCTTTCCGGGCCCGTGGAGGTTCTCGTCATAGA
>CAYRLM010000277.1:0-2198 GCA_964425035.1 uncultured Ruminococcus sp. | reverse complement strand
GTCATTTGAGTAGTTTGAAATATCAACATGTGATATTTCAAATATTTTGGCTTTGTTATCATTCAAAAGATTGAGTATTTTCTGCGCACTGATAACCTTGTCCGATTCTCCCGTCAGGATATAATCCTCATATGCAGCGACAACCTTTCCTATATATGGCATGATTGTGCTTTCTTCGATTATATTGGTCACGTCATCGGCGCTAAGACCGGGAATTCCCGATATCTCGCTTATAAGCTCGGATAAAGTCATATCATCTCTTATAGCGCTTGAATCACCGCCCGATTTTTCTACTGCGTCGATAAGACCTGTATTCAGGGACAGGCTGCCTATCGTCAGTTCTCCGGGATTTGCATTGGACACTGCTTCGGACACACAGTGATTATCAAGAATACTTCTTACCGAACCGGCAGTAATCGCATACAGTGAGAAAATAAACGCCAGAACCGCAAACAGCACAACAAAAGCGACAGATCTCTTGCGCTTTTTCGGCTTTGGAGCGGCGGTTTCGCTAACGGCATTTACCGGCGGAACATAAATTGCTTCCGGCGTAATCTGTGCCTGCATGGTCTGCGGCTCTGAAAACAGAGAATTACCCGAATTTGCCGCTTCGGGTGTGTTCTGCGGCTGCATGAATTGCGGGTCTGAAAATTGAACAGCGCTTTGAAACGGCGTTTCCGATGAAATTGAAGTTTCTGGTACCGCGCTTGCTTCCGGCGCTGACGGTGCAGCTGCTTCTTCGGGTGCTGCGATAGGTTCTTTCACTTCCTGTGCGTCCGACGTTTGAGAGTCGGGATTGACCTTTGAGCCGCAAAAAACGCAGAATTTTGCATTGTCATTGATTGTTTGACCACACTTGTTACAAATCATAATTGACCATCCTTTTCATTTATATTTGGATTTGTAGTTACAACAATTATATTATACTACCTTTTATATCTCGTGTCAAGCAAAACATGTTTATTACCGCCCATGACAAATTCCACTTGAAATACCGAAAGAGTTATGCTACAATATAAACAGGCGGTACGCCGGAAAGGAATGTAAATATGAAGTCTATTTTATCAGCGATTTTTGCCGTATTAGTGACAATCAGTGCGGCAGGCTGTTCGGGGGAGATACCCGAAAGCATTTCATCGTCACAGACAGAAAGCACCGATTCTCAAGTTCCCACAGATGAAGCGGCAGCCGACGAGCCTGTTTCCGAAACCGGCTTTTCGGTAAACGGAACAAAGCTGCTTGACGCAAACGGAAACGAGTTTATCATGAGAGGCATAAACTACCCTCACTCATGGTTCAAGGCTCAGGACAATACTGCGCTGGAGGCAATAGCCGCTGCCGGGGCAAACACCGTAAGAATAGTCTGCGGAAGCGGTCAGCAGTATGAATACGATACCGTGGAAAGTCTGAATGCGCTTACTGACAAGTGCAGGGAGCTTGACATGGTGGCTGTTCTTGAGGTACACGACATCACCGGAAAGGACGATATAAGTCTGCTCGACGCTGCCGCTGATTACTGGATAGAGGTAAAGGAAGCGCTCATAGGCAAGGAGAATTATGTTATCCTCAACATAGCGAACGAATGGGTCGGCGAATGGGACAGCGAAACATGGCGCGACGGCTACACCTCGGTAATACCCAAGCTACGTGACGCAGGAATAAAGAACACGATAATGGTAGACGCAGCAGGCTGGGGACAGTATGGCCAGAGCGTCACCGACTACGGCGAGGAGGTGCTTTCTTCCGACCCTTACGGTAACACAATGTTCTCTGTCCACATGTACGGCACAGCCGGAAAGAACAAGTCTACCATCGCAAGAAATCTCAAGCTTTCCACCGACAAGGGGCTTTGCATGGTCGTGGGTGAATTTGGTTGGAATCACACCGACGGCGATGTTGACGAGGAATATATACTCGAATATTGCAGCGAAAACGACATAGGCTGGCTTGCGTGGAGCTGGAAGGGCAACGGAGGCGGCGTTGAATATCTTGACCTGTCTGACACATGGGACGGCACTTCCCTTTCGGATTGGGGAGAAACCGTAATAAACAGCGATCTAGGTCTGAAAAAGACATCTGTAAAGTGCAGTATTTTTGACTGAATATCCAAAAAATAAGCCGGGGCGATATTGTTCGTCCCGGCTCAGCTTGTCGAAAAACCTCATTTTGCCTGCGAAGCAGGCATTTGAAATCCGTTT
>CAYRLM010000276.1:0-2207 GCA_964425035.1 uncultured Ruminococcus sp. | reverse complement strand
AAGTATTTTGCAGCACAGAGGCGCATTTTTCCGTTTTCACGAAGTGAAATCGCCGCCCCAAACGGCGGCGAAGGAAAAATGCGAGCGTTGGCGGCGGCAGCAGCGCAGCTGCGACTTCAAGCCGCCAATGCAGCTAAAGGGGTAAGGCGGAGGACGCAAGCGTCCACCTGAAACAAGAGTTTTCCCCCGATTCGCAGACAATAGTCTGCGAATAAAGACTTTATCGACAGACTGAGCACCGCATGAAAAATCATGCGGTGCTTTCATTTTGAGAAAAGCTAATCTCCGGGAAGCTCCCGGAGATTTTTTTATTTTTTCCATGTAGACGGGGTAAACAGCAGAAGCATTGGGAACAGCTCCAGTCTGCCGGCAAGCATGTCAAAAATCAGGACTATCTTTGCGGGCGACGAGAAAAAGCCGAAATTCGAGGTAGGTCCGACCAGCTCGAGTCCGGGGCCGACGTTGCTTATTGTTGTGGCTACGGCGGTAAACGAGGTTATCAGGTCGTGATTGTCAAACGAAATAATTATCAGCGAAATAATGAATATCATCATATAAGCCACCATATACACGTTCACGGAGCGAACCGTTTCATGGTCGATGGTGTGAGAGTCCATTTTGATTTTATTGACCTGACGGGGTTGAACCATGGTTTTGAGTTCCTTTGCCATGCCCTTGAAAAGTATCAGCACACGGGATATTTTAATTCCGCCGCAGGTGCTTCCGGCACATGCCCCTATAAACATAAGTATTACGATAAGCGTCCGCGAAAGCTCCGGCCAGAGGTTGAAATCCACGGTAGAAAAGCCTGTGGTGGACATTATTGAAGCTACGGTAAAGGCGGAATTACGCAGCGCTTCGCCGGCGCTGCCGAACTGTCCGACAATATTCAGCGTGATAAGCGCCGTGGCGCAGGCATAGATTATGAGAAATGTTCTCATTTCAAGGTTGAAAGCTTCCTTTATTTTGCGGTTAAGCAGCAGGAAGTAGCAGTTGAAATTAACCGAGAAAAGAAGCATGAACACGGTCACGACTATCTGGATATACGGCGAAAAGCCGCCAATACTTGTATTGTATATGCCAAAGCCGCCTGTGCCGCCTGTTGCAAAGCTGGTATTCAGGGCTTCAAAAACCGTCATTCCGCCGCAGAGAAGAAGTATGAACTCTATCAGCGTCAGCACTAAGTAGATGGAATACAGCAGCATGGCGGTGGTTTTCACGCGGGGAACCAGCTTGCTGACCGAGGGCCCCGGGCTTTCTGCCTTCATGATATGCATATTCTGACCGCCAGACAGCGGAATGAATGCCATGATGAATACCAGCACGCCCATACCGCCGACCCAATGGGTGAAGCTTCGCCACATGAGCGACGCATGTGAAATTGACTCAACATCGGAGAGAATGCTTGCGCCCGTGGTGGTAAAGCCGGAAACCGACTCGAACAATGCGTTGATGAAATCCGGGATTTCTCCGGAGAGGAAAAACGGAAGTGCGCCGAAGGTACTCAGCACTATCCAGCTCAGTGAAACTATCACTGTACCCTCTCGTGCGTAAAGCTGGCGTTTTTCGGGCTTTTTCAGTATCAGCAGGCTTCCGATAAGCAGGCATATGCTCACTGTCAGCAGATAAGTCCAGAGCGCAGACTCTCCGAAAGCAAGCGCAGTCAGCGACGGCACGGCAAGGAACATTCCCTCAAAAATCAGTATCCAGCCCAAAATATAAGAAATCATTCTGTAATTCATAGCCTGCTCCTGTTATCTGAGAATATCGGTGATATCATGCAGCGCAAGATGGCTGGACACGATTATTACTGCGTCGCCTATCTGGAGGCTGTCGTGACCTCTGGGGATAAGTACCTTTTTGTCGCGGAGTATTGCGGCGACAAGCACGTTCGGCTTCAGCGCAAGCTCCATGAGCGGCACATCTACTACTGGGGACTGCTCTTTTATAATGAACTCGGCAGCCTCGACCTTTCCCTTGATTATGTTATACAGCGTTTCCATGTTGCTGCCTATGGAGCTTCTCATGGCACGGACATAGCGCACGATATTGTCGGATGTGATGTTTTTCGGATAGATTATCGTATCGAGATCCAGGTGGTTTATTACGCTGCCGAAATCGATACGGTTTATTTTTGTCACAAGCTTGCCGCTGCCGACGCTTCTTGCGAACAGCGACAGGAGTATGTTTTCCTCGTCGAGATTTGT
>CAYRLM010000275.1:0-2223 GCA_964425035.1 uncultured Ruminococcus sp. | reverse complement strand
GATACTGTCATTGATATCAAAGATGTAACCGATGTATGCATCAACGTCGCCTTTTTCAATGGCTGCCACTACATCGCCTGCGGTGGAGAAGTTTACAAGTTCCACATCGTCGATATCAACGTTGTTGTCTTTCAGGATACCTATCAAAGACTTGTGTGTAATAGTTCCGACCGCAACTGCGATCTTCTTGCCCAGCAGATCAGGAACGGAATTTACCTCGCTGTTGTCCCCCGCTGCAACAAGTGCGATCGTTTCGTCCTGGCTGCTCACCTTTGTCAGAATAGAAGTGTCAACACCGTTCTGTATCCCCGTCAGAATAGGCTGGTCACCGATCCCCCATATGACGTCAAGTGAACCTGCTGTAAGAGCTTCATTTGCTTCGGGACCTGTTGTGAATGAAGTGGTCAGTTCAAGTTCCACGTTGTCATCCTTGAAGATCTCGTCCCAGATCCCAAACTCCTTTGCAACGATAATCGGATAATTCCATGCGCAGGTGCTGAACGTTCCGATCTTTACCACCACCTTGCTGTCTGCTGTTGTGCTGGCTGTGGTGTCGCTGCTGTCACTGCCGGAATTGCCGGAACTGCTTGAGCAGCCTGTGATCAAACCTGCACTTAAAACGATCGCCATTGCGATACCCGTTGTTCTGCGAATCATCTTTTTGAAGTTCATCCTAACTTCCTCCCATCATTTTTTAATTTACAAGCTCTATTATATCCAAGATATTGATAAACGTTAGTAGGAAATGCGATAACGTTATCACATCAGTTGATTTTTCTTTGTGAAAAACAGCTAAAACCATGTCTATTTCTTCGCTTTTAATTGGCTAAATTTCTTATTCAAACAAAATGAGATAACGTAATCACCTTGATTTTTCAGTGATATTTCGGCATTTTACGCTCTTAACCTGTTGAAAGCAGCACCGATTCGCTTCAAAAATACGTGATTTTGAGATAACGTTGTCATCTAAGTGTAAAAAGAGGCTTTGGCATTTCGGATTTTTTGTAGTATAATGGATATTATTCCTACCATTCTACTATAAAATTCATTGGGGGTGACGTGATGTCAATCAAGAAGATAGCGGAAATGACAGGAGCATCGGTTTCTACTGTAGGGAGAGTTCTGAGCGATCCGAACCACAAATGCTCGTCGGAAGAAATGAAACAGAGGATCTTGCAGGCGGCACGGGAGATCAACTACGTTCCCAACGAGGCGGCACGCAATCTGAAATCAGGCAATCCAAGTAAGAAAGAGGTTTTCTATATCAATATTCTGCTGACAAGAGTTGTTTCTGAAGAGAGTGATCCATTTTTCGATGAGATGATGCGTCTTGTGGAAATCGAGATCCGCAAGAATAACTGCATCGTTTCCAGTGTATGGCACAGAGCCGATTTTTCTAATGAAAAGTACTGTATGTCGAAGGACATGGAGGAAATTGTTGACGAAATGTACAGACTTAAGGAGCAGAGATCCGACGGTCTGATCATCATCGGAAAGTGTACTTCAAAGGCCCTGAAGGCTTTGAAAAAGCATGAAAAAAACATTGTGTCCATCAACCGCAATTCTACAAATTATGAAGTTGACGAAGTTCTGTGCGATGGCAAAAAGATCGCCCTGATGGCCATTGAACATCTTGTAAAATGCGGTCACACGAAGATCGGCTACGTTGGTGACTGCCATAATGAGATGAGGTTCGCAGGCTATCAGCAGGCTCAAATGCAATTCTGTCTGGAATCAGACATCGACTATATTTTCGACACCACACCAAATGAAGATCACGGCTACAAGGCGATGGAGTTTTTTCTCAAACAGAGCGAACCGCCTACGGGAATTTACTGTGCCAACGACATTCTTGCCGTTGGTATGATCAAATGCCTGAACAAGCGTAGAAACCGTCACTATATGCCATCTATCGTTTCCAGCGACAACATTGCAGAGTCACAGTACACAACGCCCATGCTGACCACCGTTTCTCTTCCCAAAAATGAAATGGTTCGATTTGCCCTTATCCTGCTCCTTGACCGTATTCAGAATGGACATAAGAGCGTGTCAAAGCTGGAAATGGAGGGCACATTGATCGTACGTGACAGTTGCCGGACCTTCAATGAACAGTATCAACCGGAGTATTTTATATAAAAAAGCAGACAGGCAGTAAGCTCTCTCTCACTGCCTGTCTTTTATAGAACTATTTTACGGTGACTTTCACCTTTTTGGAAACACCAT
>CAYRLM010000274.1:0-2238 GCA_964425035.1 uncultured Ruminococcus sp. | reverse complement strand
ATTCCCGTTTGCGAAACCAGAATACAACATCTGCCGATTTTATCGTTATGAGCCATAAACAAGGCTATATTCCCCGGCATTCAGGGCGGCCCTCTGATGCATGTTATCGCTGCCAAGGCGGTATGCTTCGGCGAGGCTCTCAAGCCCGAATTCAAGGCATACGGCGAGCAGATCGTGAAGAACGCAAGGGTTCTTGCGGATACTCTTCTTGAAAAGGGCTTCCAGCTTGTTACAGGCGGCACAGACAATCATCTTATGCTTGTGGATCTTCGTCCGTTCAATATTACCGGAAAGGATCTCCAGAACAATCTTGACGAGTGCTACATCACCGTAAACAAGAACGCTATCCCGAACGATCCGCAGAAGCCCGCATTCACCTCGGGCGTGCGCATAGGCACACCTGCCGTTACCACAAGAGGTCTTAAGGAGGACGACATGCGCACCGTAGGCGAGTGCATTTACCTCATAGCAAAGGACTTCGAGGGCAACAAGGAAAAGGTGCGCGGAATGGTAAACGAAATCTGCGCAAAGTATCCGCTCTACGAATAAAAATGTGCTGCGCTCCCCATGGTTAAGGGGCAGGGAAGTTAGATAGAAAAACAATATATTGAATGTGAATAAAGGATGGTCAAATGATGACAACTGTTAAGAACACAGAGGTACTGTATCAGAACTTCAACGCCGTTGCTCCGCTCGGACTTATCTGCATGAACGGCACACAGGCGCTGGGCGCAAAGATCAACAGCTATCTTGAAAGATGGGCTGACAGAAACGGCATGGAACATGAGGATTACATGATCGAGTGTCAGTGTCCCCGTTTTCAGTCCGGCGACGCCAAGGGACTTATCAAGAGCACCGTGCGAGGCAAGGATCTGTTTATCCTTGTCGATGTCGGGAATTACAGTGTGAAGTACAAGCTTTTTGATCATGAAAACAGCATGTCCCCCGACGATCACTACATGGATCTTATCAGGATCATTCAGGCGGCAAGCGGTAAGCCGCACCGCATAAACGTTATCATGCCGCTGCTTTACGGCGGACGTCAGCACAGAAGAAGCTACCGGGAGTCCCTCGACTGCGCGGTGTCGCTTCAGCAAATGCAGAGAATGGGCGTATCCAACATCGTCACAGTTGACGCACACGACCCCAGAGTATGCAATGCCGTTCCGCTGATGGGCTTCGATAATGTAATACCGTCCTATCAGGTTCTCAAGGCTATGTTTCAGGAGTTTCAGGATCTTGTAATCGACAAGGATCATTTCATGGTAGTAAGCCCGGACGAGGGTGCGCTCCAGAGAAATATGTTCTATGCTTCGGTTATGAGCGTTGATATGGGTATGTTCTACAAGCGCCGCGATTATTCCGTTATCGTTGACGGCAGAAATCCCATTGTGGCTCACGAGTACCTCGGCTCCTCGGTTGAGGGGAAGGACGTGTTCGTAGCGGACGACATAATTTCCTCGGGCGAGTCCATGCTGGATATCGCAAACGAGCTTAAAGCCCGCAAGGCAAAGAGAATGTTTGCGTATGCCACCTACCCGATATTCACAAAGGGTCTGGCGAAATTTGACGAAGCGTATGAAAAGGGACTGATCCACGGCGTATTCGGCACCAACCTGACCTACCGCACACCTGAGCTGCTGTCACGTCCGTGGTTCAAGGAGGTAGACGTGTCCAAGTATCTCGCATACTTCATCGCTTCTATCAACCACGACACCTCTATCAGCAATGTCATCGATCCTCACGAGAAGATTAAGGCACTGCTGAGAGAACACAAAGGACATTAATATGCCCCTAGCTGACAGAATACGCCCAACCGCACTGAACGACGTGGTCGGGCAGTCACATCTGATCGGGAAAAACCGTCCGCTTTCGAAAATAATCGAGAGCGGACGAATTCCTAATATGATATTCTACGGGCCGTCCGGGGTAGGGAAGACCACCGTTGCGAGAATTATCGCCGAGCAGGCTAATATGCGTCTGCATAAGCTCAACGGAACGTCAGCCTCCACCGGGGACATCAAAAGCGTTGTGTCGGAGGTAGATACATTTCTCGGCTCGAACGGTATTCTGCTGTACCTTGACGAGATACAGTACCTCAACAAAAAGCAGCAGCAAAGCCTGTTGGAATATATCGAGGACGGAAGCATAACTCTTATTGCCTCCACCACGGAAAACCCGTATTTTTACGTTTACAACGCCATTCTTTCCCGAAGCACGGTGTTTGAGTTCAATCCT
>CAYRLM010000273.1:0-2250 GCA_964425035.1 uncultured Ruminococcus sp. | reverse complement strand
CCGCACTCGGCGCAAAGCGCCGCTTAACGCCAACGTAGCGCTAAAGGGGTTTGGGGGAAAACAAGAGTTTTCCCCCAATTCGCAGACGATAGTCTGCGAATAAAGAATTTATCGACAAGTAGAGGCTGCCGTAATCGGCAGCCTTTTTGTGTTATATGCTTAACGCCGCAGCTCAGTCATTATCCGACATAAGCAATACCGCAGCCTGTGCGCCTATGCCCTCTCCGGCAAGCCCCAGACCCTCTTCCGTGGTAGCTTTCACGCTGACCTGCGAAATGTCGCAGCCGAACGCAGCCGAAAGGTTTTTGCGCATTTGAACTATATACCCTGCGAGCTTTGGCCGCTCGGCAATTATTGTGATGTCGATATTGCAAGGCGAAAAGCCGTGCGAACGCATAAGCGAAATCACCTCGGACAGAAGCTTCATGCTGTCGGCGTCCTTGTATTTTGGGTCGCTGTCCGGGAAAAGCTTCCCGATATCCCCGAGCGCCAGCGCTCCGAGTATTGCGTCCATCAGTGCGTGTACCGCTACGTCTGCGTCCGAGTGTCCCAGAAGTCCGACCTCGGAAGGTATTTCCGCACCGCACAGCACAAGCCGGCGGCCGGGAACAAGTCTGTGTACGTCATAGCCCGTGCCTATTCTCAGCATAAATTACTCCTTACGTTATATCGGGGCTGTGAAAACCACAGCCCCGTTTTTTTATTTCAGTTCTTCGGCAAGCGCCTCTATTTGGGCTTCGCTGTCGGAATTGACGGCGGAGCGTACGGTGACCGTGGTTTCCGTGAATGTAAGCTCCTTGCTCTTTTCAAGCATTCCCTTCATCACCTTTGCCGCAAGAGGAGCCCATGAGCCGTTTTCGATAAGCCCTATTCTGCGCTTCTGGTAATTCCTCTCGGTGAGGCTCTCAATGAATGTCCTCATGAACGGGAACACATCGGCGTTGTATGTGGGCGAAGCAAGCACCAACCTGTCATAACGGAATGCGTCCTCGACGCACTCTGCCATGTCGTCACGGGCGAGGTCGTGTACAACAACCTTTACGCCCTTGTCGGCAAGCTTTGCGGCGAGAATGTCCGCAGCCTTGCGTGTGTTGCCGTAAACGCTTGCGGCGGCTATCACAACGCCCTCGCTTTCCGCACGGTATGACGACCATATGTCGTACAGCCCGGTATAATGTCCGAGATTTTCTTTAAGCACAGGCCCGTGCAGAGGGCAGATAACGGCGATATCAAGCGCCGCAGCCTTTTTCAGCACCGCCTGAACCTGTGCGCCGTACTTGCCCACAATGCCGAAATAGTAGCGCCTTGCTTCGCAGTCCCATTCCTCGTCGGCGTCAAGCGCACCGAATTTTCCGAAAGCGTCTGCGGAGAAAAGCACCTTGTCGGCGCTGTCGTAGCTCATGATTACCTCAGGCCAGTGAACCATAGGCGCAGCCACGAAGTTCAGAGTGTGACGTCCCAGCTCCAGCGTGCTTTTTTCGGCTGCCGTCACCTGACGGTCTGCGTAATCCGTGCCGAAAAACTGCTTCATCATGACGAATGCCTGCTTTGAGGCTACTATTTTCGCCGCAGGATATTTTTCGGCAAAAGCTGCGATATTGGCGGAGTGATCGGGCTCCATGTGGTGTACCACGAGATAATCGGGCGACTTTCCGCCGAGCTCCCTGTCGATATTTGAGAGCCATTCCTCTCCGAAAGCTGCGTCAACCGTGTCCATGACAGCGGTCTTTTCATCAATGATGACGTAGGAATTGTACGACATTCCCTCCGGAACTATGTATTGTCCCTCGAAAAGGTCAATTTTGCGGTCGTTTACGCCGACGTATCTGATGTCGTTGGTTACGGTCATTTTTTTGTCCTCCTAAGAAAATTAGATAATTTAGATGATTTAGATAATCGTTTCTAATTTATACCTGTTATTATACAGCAGATCCCGATATTTGTCAAGAGGGAATGTCCTGCGAAAATATTCGGCTTTGACCCCATTATAATATACTCTCCCATACTGCAAAAAACCGCAAAGAATTTGTGCGTACGCTCTGCCTCGGGAAGTCCCAAAGGTCACAACAGGCTGTTCCCAAAGGCGGCGGCAGTATATGCCCAAAGGTCACGGCAAGATGTGCCGAAAGGTCACAACTGGATATGCCCAAAGGTAACAACAGGATATGCCGAAAGGTCACACAAAACTAAAGTAAATAATCTAAAATAATAATCTAAAGATAATAAACGTAAGTCAGTCAATCTGTCATA
>CAYRLM010000272.1:0-2263 GCA_964425035.1 uncultured Ruminococcus sp. | reverse complement strand
CCGCACAACCAAGTTTCGGCTAAAAGCTCCCCAACGGGGCTTTTTCGACGGTCTGCGGTTTAACCGATAAGCCCTGTGACTATCTCCGCCAGCGATGAGAATACGGGCAGCGATATCACCACCACCGCCGCTTTCCCGGCAAGCTCTATCTTTCCGGCGATGGCGCTTTCTCCCGCGTCCCGGCAGCAGTCCGAGCCGAGCTGGGTGATGTAGCACACCGCCAGCGCCTTGAACAGAGTGCGGGAATATCCCCCGTCAAGCCCTGCGCTGTCGGTAAGCTCTGCGATAAGCTCCACCGCAGGTGCCAGCATGGATATAACCGAACACATCAGCAGAATTCCGCAGGCTATGCTCACGCCCAACGCCATTTCCGGCTTGTACTGCCTGACTATCATGCAAAGCACCGCCGACAGCACTGCTATCCCAACAAGCGATGTAATATCCATAGCTCACCATAACCCGAACACCGATTTAATAGTGTTGAAAAGCTCGTTTATTTCCGGGATTATCATCATCAGCACTATCACCAGACCGGCAACGGTCAGCATCATCGCCTGCTCGTCATGGTCGGTTTTTTTGAGTATCTGGTTCAGCACTGCCACGATAATTCCCACCGCCGCTATTTTGAATATCAGGTCAATTTCCATTCATTCACTCCTAAAGCAGCAGTACCGCAGCAGCCAGACCTGCCAGAATTCCCCCGGAGCTGTACAGTCTGCCTTTCTGTTCCGATATGCTTTCCGCCCTCTCGCACAGCTTGTCCAGTTTTGCGGAATACAGCCGCAGCAGTGAAAGCTCGCTCTCGGCGGGGCAGGTGCCGAGCGATTTCCCCAGCTCCTCCATGAGCGCCGCCTCCTCCTTGTGGCAGTAGGGAAGCGCCGAAAGTCTTTCCGCTGCGGCGCTCCACGCCAGGCGTATATCGGGTGCTTCCTCGGAACAGCGCCGCAGCAGTCCGCCGAATTCCCCCTGCGCCTGTGCCGCAAGCTGTTCGAGCGTCGGTGCAGTGCAGGCTATCTCGATGGAATAATGCTCCAGCAGCAGCCGAAGCTCTCCCAGAAGCGTGCAGCGGCGTTTCAGCAGGCTTCTTTGCCATATACCCCAGCCGCCGAACAAAATCAGCAGCAAAAGTCCTGCCGCTGCCCTCATGACCGCAGCTCCGAAAGCTCCAGCAGCCGCCCGAGGTTTCCCAGTAGCGCCACCTTGTCGAACATAGGGATAAGCTCGGCCGTTCCGGGGCGGCTGCGAAGCTCCTCCATGCTTGCCGCATGTGCGGATACCACCAGCTTTACGCCGCAGTTCATGCATTGGCTTACGGCCTGACCGTCGCTCCCTATTTCGTCGCAGATGATAATCTCGGGGCTGAGCGAGCGCAGCGCACACATTATTCCCTCCGCTTTGGCGTAACCGTTCAGCACGTCGGTGTTCTCGCCGACATCAAGCGCGGGAACTCCCCCATGCACCCCGGCAAGCTCGCCGCGGCTGTCCACAACACATACTCGGCGCTTCTCTCCGAGTATTCTCGCAAGGTCGCGAAGCACGGTGGTTTTTCCCGACAGCGGCTTTCCGGCGACTATCAGCGAGCAAAGCCCGTCGGAAAACGCCCTGCCGCAAAGCTCCTCCGCACAGCCCCTGACCTCCCGCGCAAAACGTATGTTCAGCGAAGAAATATCGCGCAGGGCGGCAGGCTTGCCCTCCTGCCCCGAGGCAGTGCCGCAGAAGCCAACTCTGTGACCTCCCGGCAGAGTGATGTACCCCTCGGATATCTCCCGTGCATAGCTGTGTACGGAATTTCGGCACAGCTCCAGAAAGCATGCCGTGATATCCTCCTGCGTAAACGGCTCGGAGCAGCGCAGGAGCTGCCCGTCAAGCGTCACGGCGCAGGCGCACCGTCCTGTGCGCAGCCTTATCTCGGCAAGCCCCGAGGTTCCGCCCGGAGGCAGGGTTATTCTGCCCGCCGCATAGCTCAGCGGCACTCCGGTTGATTTAGTTCTTGCGGCTATCATTTCACATTCCCCCATTCGTTTTGTACAATTCTATGAGCGGCATGTCCCGAATATTACCGAACTTTATGCCGTGCCGGGCATACAAGAAAATCCCCGGAACGTTATGTTCCGGGGATTTCAGCTTGTCGATAAAGTCATTTTCCGCAGGAAAATGACCAATTTTAATCCGTTTTTTGCCTCAGCTTTGCCGAGGCAAAAAACACTTCTATCCCAGCAAGTGTGCGAACTGGCGGCAAAGCCGACAGTGAGTGCGCGCAGCT
>CAYRLM010000271.1:0-2299 GCA_964425035.1 uncultured Ruminococcus sp. | reverse complement strand
TTTCATTCGGCGGACTTTTCGGCAACAGCATAAACAAGGGCGAGGCTGTTATCCCGTTTATCGAAAGCAAGGACAAGCTGATGAAGGTGTGCGACGCCGCAATAGTATTCTTTGAGCAGAACGCAAATCCCGGCGAGCGCTTCAAGTTCACCATTGACAGAGTGGGCAGGGAAAAATTCGAGCAGGTAATCAAGGAGGCTTACAGCAATGGCTGACTATAATATCGACGATACCGTGGACATCACCGACGTGGTTTGTCCGACTACTTTCGTCAAGGCAAAGGTTGCGCTGGAGGAGCTGGACGAGGGACAGGTGCTTTCCATCAGAATGAACGACGGTGAGCCTGTTCAGAACGTTCCCCGCAGCATCAAGGAAGAGGGTCATAAGATACTCAAGCTCATCAACAACAATGACGGGACATACGACCTCATTGTCGAGAAGGTGGGTGACTGAATGGCTGTCAGGGCGACTAACGACACCTTCAAGTCCGAGATAGCCTGCGGACTGGTGCTGGCGGATTTTTATTCCGACAGCTGCATTCCCTGCAAGAGAATGTCCCCGCTGCTGGCGGAGCTTGAGGAGCGGAATGCCGACATAAAGCTGGTGAAGCTGAACGTCAATTACGATGAAAAAACCGCTGCCGAATACAACGTGACATCTGTACCCACAATGATTTTTTTCAAGGACGGGGAAGAGCGGCAGAGAATTACCGGAGCAGTTAAAAAAGCGCAGCTGGAAGAAATCCTGAGCAGCGTAAGATAAGGAGAAAACAACATGACTATCACAGTAACAGGCGTAAAGAAAGAAGTGGCTGACGGACTTACTCTGGCGCAGCTGGTAATTGACGAGAAGGTTGAAACCCCCGAGTATGTCACGGCAAGCGTGAACGAGGAGTTCATTTCCAGCAGCAGCTTTGAGGGAACCGTACTCAAGGACGGCGACAACGTAGAGTTCATCTACTTCATGGGAGGCGGTCGGTAATGGCATTCACCAACGAACAGCTGGAGCGCTACTCCCGGCACATAATACTCAAAGAGGTAGGCGCAAAGGGGCAGAAGAAGCTCCTCGCCGCAAAGGTGCTGATAATCGGCGCAGGCGGGCTCGGCGCACCTGCGGCAATGTATCTTGCCGCGGCAGGTGTCGGGACTATCGGCATAGCGGACGCGGACGAGGTGGATTTGTCCAACCTCCAGCGCCAGATAATCCATGCGACCTCCGATGTCGGCAAGGCAAAGGTGCAGTCCGCAAAGGAAACCATGGAGGCCATAAATCCCGACGTTACGGTGAATACCTACCGTACCTTCATCGACAGCGAAAACATTATGGATATTATCAAGGATTATGACTTCGTTATCGACGGCACAGACAATTTCCCGGCGAAGTTCCTCATCAACGACGCCTGCGTGATGGCAAAGAAGCCGTTTTCACATGCGGGAATAATTCGCTTCAAGGGGCAGCTTATGACCTATGTTCCCGGACAGGGTCCCTGCTACCGCTGCGTATTCAAGAACCCGCCGCCCAAGGACGCTGTTCCCACCTGCAAGCAGGCGGGCGTTATCGGTGCAATGGGAGGAGTTATCGGCAGCCTTCAGGCAATGGAGGCGGTAAAGTATATCTTGGGAGTAGGCGACCTGCTGACCGGATATCTGCTGACATACGACGCACTCAAGATGGAGTTCCGCAAGATAAAGCTGCCAAGCGACACCGGCAAGTGTCCGATATGCGGCGAACACCCGACTATCACCAAGCTTATCGATTACGAGCAGGCGGAATGCGACGGGGTACATTTATGATAAAGCTTTCAAAATCCGATTACGAAAAAATACTGAAGCATGCCGAAAGCGAGCTTCCGAATGAAGCCTGCGGACTTATCGGCGGAGTTATCGAGGGCAGCGACAAGATTATCGGAAAGGTGTATCTGCTGACCAACATCGACCATTCCAACGAGCATTTCAGCATGGATCCCAAGGAGCAGCTGGCTGCGATAAAGGACATGCGTGCGGGGGGAATGGTTCCTCTCGGCAACTGGCACAGCCACCCGGAAAGCCCCTCTCGTCCCTCCGACGAGGACAAGCGTCTTGCTTACGACAGCAAGGCAAGCTACATGATACTTTCCCTGATGAACAGGGAAGAGCCCGTGCTGAATTCTTTCAAAATCACGGGAACAGACGCAGAAAAAGAGCAGCTTGTAATAGAATAACACAAAAACCGCTCCGATAAATATCGGAGCGGTTATAGTCTGTTGATAAAGTGTTTATTCGCAGACTACCGTCTGCGAATTGGGGGAAAACTCTTGTTT
>CAYRLM010000270.1:0-2302 GCA_964425035.1 uncultured Ruminococcus sp. | reverse complement strand
TTGCAACAGAAAGGAAGCAAATCATGGAAAAAGTACAGTGGAAGCCGGGAACGCTTCTGGCACCGGTGCCGGCGGTGTTGGTGTCCTGCGGAACTATGGAGAAGCCTGCGGCGCTCACCGTTGCATGGACGGGCATTATCTGCTCCGACCCCGCAAAAACCTACATTTCGGTAAGACCCGAGCGCAATTCCTACAATATCATCAAGGAGAGCGGCGAATTTGTTATCAATATGATGCCGTCAACATTGGTGCGTTCGCTGGATTACTGCGGCATAAAATCGGGAAAGAACGAGGATAAGCTCGCTAAAACGAAGCTGTGTCCCATGGAAAGCAACACCGTTTCCGCACCGCAGATAGCGCAGGCTCCCGTTTCCATAGAGTGCAGGGTGACCGAGGTTCTGCCGCAGGGTTCGCATGATATGTTTATCGCCGAGATAACCTCGGTCAATATCGACAAAAGCCTTATCGACGAAAAGGGCAAGCTCCACATGGAAAAGGCGGGACTTATGACCTACGCCCACGGTACTTATTACGCCCTCGGAAAGAAGATAGGCAGCTTCGGTTTTTCCGTAAAGCCCAAGCGCCAAAAAAATTCCGGGAAAAAGCACAAGGGTAAGAAGAAATGATGCACATCGGCAACGAATGGGACGCAATTCTTGCGGACGAGATAAAGAAAGACTATTATCTGAAGCTGCGTGAGTTCCTCAAGCAGGAATATTCCACACAGCGGATATTTCCGCCGATGGAGGATATTTTCAATGCCCTGCGGCATACCTCTTACAGCGATGTGCGTGCCGTGATACTGGGGCAGGACCCTTATCACGGAGCAGGGCAGGCGCATGGAATGTGCTTTTCGGTGAAGAAGGGAACTCCGCCTCCGCCGTCGCTCCAGAACATATTCAAGGAGCTTAATGCGGATCTCGGAATAGCTGTGCCCTCTCACGGGGAGCTTACCGCATGGGCGGACAGCGGCGTGCTTCTGCTAAACACCGTGCTCACCGTGCGGGAGGGGCAGGCAAACAGCCATAGGGGAAAGGGCTGGGAGCAGTTTACCGACAGAATAATACAGGAGCTGAACAAGCGTGAGCGACCGTTGGTGTTCCTGTTCTGGGGCGGGAATGCCCGTTCCAAGGCGAAGCTTATAACCAACCCCGCACATCTTGTATTGCAGTGCGCACACCCAAGTCCCCTTTCTGCGTATAACGGTTTTTTCGGGTGCAGACATTTTTCAAAGGCCAACGAATTTCTGACGCAGCACGGTATGCAGCCGATAAACTGGGAGCTTGACTGAAAGGGGAACTGCGATGTATTCGGACGATGAGCTTTTTGACGTGCTGACCTCCGGCGGCGAACGAACGGAGAAAACCAAGCGCCGCGGCGATATCCACCGTGACGGCGACTGGCACGCAAGCGTACACATATGGGCGGTGCGCCGCAGGATTGGCGGCATGGAATTCCTGCTGCAAAAGCGTGCGGACAGCAAGGACAGCTTTCCGGGCTGCTGGGACGCAGCTTCCACCGGGCATATCGACGCCGGGGAAGATCCTATTTCCGCCGCAATAAGGGAGCTTGGCGAGGAGGTCGGCATAAGGGCAAGACCGTCCGAGCTGGTGCTTCTCTGTCGGAGAAAGGTAAGCGAGGACAATATATTCCACGGAAAACGCTTTCTCAATAATGAAATAAAGTGGGTGTTCCTGTTCAAGGGTACGCTGCCCGAAACCCCTGTCTGCTTTGAAAGCGCGGAGATATCCGAGGCAGACTGGCACAGTGCGGCGGACATAAAGTATGCGCTTGAGCATAAGGACCCGAGATACTGCATTGACCTCGCCGAATTCCGTGAGGTTATGCGCTGCGCAGATGATATTCTGCCGTAAGAAAGGAGCAGCTATGCCATTCATCAACACAAAATATTCACAGGACATAACCCCCGAGCAGGAGGTTCGGATAAAGACCGAATTGGGTCAGGCGGTGAAAATCATCGGCAAACCGGAAAGCTGGCTGATGGTAGGCTTTGAGCCGAATTGCAGCCTTTATTTCCATGGAGAGAAGCCGGAAAAGGTAGTATTTGCGGAGGTCAGCCTTTACGGAACGGCGTCTGCCTCCGACTGCGACAGAATGACTGCCGAGATATGCCGTATCTACGGCGAGGTACTCGGCGTTCCTGCCGACTGCATTTATGTGAAGTATTCTCCCACAGACCGTTGGGGGTGGAACGGAGCAAATTTCTAAAAAAACTGGAAGCCTGTAGATAAAGTCTTTATTCGCAGACTATCGTCTGCGAATAGGGGGAAAACTCTTGTTT
>CAYRLM010000269.1:0-2351 GCA_964425035.1 uncultured Ruminococcus sp. | reverse complement strand
CGCAGCGAGCTTCTGGGTCTTGTCACCAGCTGGTACAGCAAGGCGTTCTGCGTGAGCGGCACTCACGGCAAGACCACCACGACCTCCATGCTGACGCATATCCTGCTGGCGGCAGGGATTGACCTTTCCGCTGTCATCGGCGGAAAGCTGAAAGCTATCGGCGGCAGCGGCAGAGCAGGAAAGAGCGAGTATATGGTTTGCGAAGCGTGCGAGTTTGTTGACACGTTCCTGAAGCTGTTCCCGAATATTTCCGTTGTGCTGAACATCGACAGAGATCATCTGGATTACTTCAAGACAATGGAGAACCTGAAGCTCAGCTTCTCCAAATTCTGCAAAAAGACCACCGATATGGTCATAGCGAACGGCAGCGACGCAAATACCATGGAGGCGGTAAAGGCAAGCGGCACTGCGGCTAAGGTGATAACCTTCGGCAAGACCCCCGACTGCGATTTTTACCCGGAGAATATCGCTCACATTGCCGATTTCCGCACGGAATTCGACCTTATGCACCACGGTGAAAAGCTGGAGCATATCACGATACATGTACCCGGTCTGCATAACGTATACAATGCTGTGGCGGCATGTGCGGCGGCATATTCGGCAGGAATTCCGGCGGAGGCGCTGCGTGAGGGGCTGGATAAATTCGGCGGCGCAATGCGGAGATTTGAGCGGCTGGCGGAGATAAACGGCGTTACTGTCGCAGACGATTACGCACACCACCCTGCGGAGATAGCGGCTACTCTCAAAACTGCAAAGGAAATGAGCTTCAAGCGCATATGGGCGGTTCATCAGCCGTTCACCTATTCACGCACGGCAATGCTGCTTGACGAATTTGCACAGGCGCTTTCCGTTGCGGACAGAGTGGTGCTGACCGAGATAATGGGCAGCCGAGAGAAGAACACCTACAACATTTATTCAAAGGATCTGGCGGCGAAGATAGACGGCTGCGTATGGTACACCGGCATGGAAGAGGCTGCTCGGTACGTCGCTGCGAACGTGCAGCCGGGAGATCTGGTGATAACGCTTGGCTGCGGCGATATTTACAAGGCGGCGGACATGATTATTGAAATATTGAAGGAGCATTGAATGTTTGAACTGAAAAAGACCGAGGGACGTGCTCGCCGCGGTGTTTTCACCACTCCTCACGGAGCGATAGAAACGCCGTTTTTCATGAACGTCGGCACTGCTGCGGCGATAAAGGGCGGTATATCCTCGATCGACCTCAAGGGACTTAAAACGCAGGTGGAGCTTTGCAATACCTATCACCTCCACCTGCGTCCGGGGGACGACGTCATATACAAGCTCGGAGGACTGCACAGGTTCATGAACTGGGACAAGCCTATTCTCACGGACAGCGGCGGATTTCAGGTGTTTTCGCTGTCGAAGCTCCGTAAGATAAAGGAAGAGGGAGTGTATTTCGCAAGCCATATCGACGGCAGACGGCTGTTTATAGGCCCCGAGGAAAGTATGAGGATACAGTCGCACCTCGGTTCCACCATTGCAATGGCATTTGATGAGTGTATAGAGAACCCGTCGCCGAGGGATTATGTTCAGCGCTCTGTGGAGCGCACCACCCGCTGGCTTCAGCGCTGCAAGGACGAGATGGCACGGCTCAATTCTCTGCCCGAAACCATCAACAGGCAGCAGCTTCTTTTCGGTATCAATCAGGGCGGTACTTACGACGACATAAGAGCGCAGCACATGCAGACGATAGCGCAGATGGACATGGACGGCTATGCGATAGGCGGTCTTGCGGTCGGGGAGCCTACCGAGGAGATGTATCACATTCTGGACGTGGTGCTGCCGTATGCGCCGACGGACAAGCCACGCTACCTGATGGGCGTGGGAACTCCGTCGAACATAATCGAGGGAGTATACAGGGGCGTGGATATGTTCGACTGCGTAATGCCCAGCCGTAACGCACGCCATGCGACAATATTCACATGGGACGGTATAATGCACGCCACAAACAAGTGCTACGAGCTGGACGAGCAGCCTCTCGACCCCAAATGCGACTGCCCCACCTGCCGCAATTTCAGCCGAGCTTATATCCGTCACCTGTTCAAGGCGGGAGAGCAGCTGGGCGGCAGACTTGCGGTGCAGCACAACCTGTATTTCTACAATACGCTGATGGAGAAGATACGCAATGCGCTGGACGAGGGCAGGTTCGATGAATTCCGCAGAGAGTATTCGCCGAAGTTTGCGGCTCTGGTTGACAAGGGGTAATGATATGAAGCTGATAAGCATAGGGTTCGGCAATACGGTCAACGCCGACAGGATAGTCGCGGTGGTAAGCCCCGAAGCGGCGCCGGTGAAGCGCATAGTGCAGCTTGCCAAGGACAGCGGGACGG
>CAYRLM010000268.1:0-2357 GCA_964425035.1 uncultured Ruminococcus sp. | reverse complement strand
AAAGAGCGCTAAAGGGGTACGGGGGAAAACAAGAGTTTTCCCCCGATTCGCAGACAATAGTCTGCGAATAAAGACTTTATCGACGGTCTGAAATTCCCTCCCAGATTTCTCCGGGAGGGAATTTTTGTTTATTATCGAGATAAATCAAGCATTGTCGCTGCTCGGCTCGCCGCTTGTTACCAAGCCTTTGTCGGCATCAATCGTCACGGCAGTGCCGGAGCGCAGTATCTGTGTGGCGTTTGAAGCGCCCACTATTACCGGAATATCCAGCGTTTTCCCGACTATCGCAGCATGGCTGTCGTCACCCTGCTCCTCGGTGATTATCCCGGCTGCGGTCTTGAGCAGCGGAAGTATCGCATTGCCTGTCTTTGGGATAACAAGTATCTCGCCGGAATTGAACAGCTTCTGAGCCTGCTCCTCGTCCTTGCATACGCAGACTGTGGCGGTGACCTTGCCGGAGGAGGCTCCCGTGCCGGACACCAGAACATCTCCGACAATATGCACCTTCATCAGGTTTGTCGTGCCGGATACGCCCAGCGGAACTCCCGCCGTTATCACAACAAGGTCGCCGTTGTGCAGCAGCCCCGCATCTACCGCTTTCTCCACGGCATGGTGAATAAGGTCGTCCGTGGAGGTCATTCTTTCCTCTGCCATCAGCGGAATTACGCCCCATGAAAGCGCCTGCTGGCGCAGCGTGGTTTCACTGGTGGTGCAGGAAATTATGGGACACTCCGGGCGGTAGCGAGAAAGCATACGGGCTGTCGTGCCGGTCTTGGTGACGGTGATTATTGCCGTAGCCCCCAGATCCATAGCCGCAGAAACCGTCGCATGAGATATTGCGGTGGAAACGTTGACTATATCCGGGTTCTCCAGCTTGTAAAAGCGCTTCTTGTAGTCGATAGCTTTCTCGGTGGTTTCCGCTATCAGCGCCATTGTGCGCACCGCTTCAACGGGGTGCAGTCCTGCGGCGGTTTCGCCGGAAAGCATTATGGCGCTTGTTCCGTCATATATCGCATTGGCGACATCTGTGGTTTCCGCACGGGTGGGTCGAGGGTTCTTTATCATGGACTCCAGCATCTGTGTGGCGGTTATGACCTGCTTATTGGCATTGTAGCCTTTCTTTATCAGCATTTTCTGGAGCTGCGGTATCTCCTCGAAGGGTATCTCGACGCCCATATCTCCTCTTGCCACCATGATTCCGTCGGCGACATGGAGAATGGAGTCGATGTTGCGCACACCATCGCCGCTTTCGATTTTGGCGATTATGCGAATATCGGGTCTGCCCTCCTCGTCAAGTATCCTGCGAACGCCAAGAACATCGTCGGCGCAGGTCACGAAGCTTGCCGCAACGAAGTCGAAATTCTCCCGCGCGGCAAAGCGGATATCCGACTCGTCCACCTCGCTGATGTACGGCATCGACAGCTTCACGCCGGGGACGTTCACGCCCTTGTTGTCCGAAAGCACGCCGCCGTTCAGTATGGTGCATACGATATCCGAGGTGCCGTCGCCGTTGTCCTTTATCTCGGTGCAGCGGAGTATTATGTTTCCATCGTCGATGAGTATGCGTGTCCCTGCGCAAATATCTCCCGGAAGCCCCTTATAGCTGACTGCGGCACGCTCTGCCGTTCCCTCCTCCTCACGGGTGGTGAGGGTGAATACGCCGCCGGTCTTTATCTCGGGCTTTTCGCCGCCCTTGAATTTGCGAAGCCTTATCTCTGGCCCCTTTGTATCCAGCAGCGTAGCCACGGGCTGACCTGCTTCCTTTGCAATGCGGATAACTCTGTCGTGGTCTGTCTTGTGGCTCTCATGCGTTCCGTGGGAGAAATTCTGCCGTGCAACGTTCATTCCGCTGTCGATAAGCGCACGAAGCACGTTGTCGTCCTTGGTGGCGGGGCCCAGTGTGCATACGATCTTGGTTCTTCTCATGAGTAATCTCCTATCCTGCCGATGCAGTTTACATGCTGTCCGTATGGGAGTAATATTCCCAAAGGGTGTATAATTTATTATAGCATTTCCGGCACAATAAATCAAGTGAAGCAACAGCCGGAAATGCCGCATTTCCGCAGTTTAATCGAAACTATGTGATTTTCTACAAAATTCACATTTCGTTTTTATTTAATTTTCACATTTCAACCTTGAATAATTCACCTTTCTCCTGTAGAATATATATTGTAAAGCGGAGATGAAGTTATCGGGACGCAAAAAAGGCTTTACAATTGTTTGACAACCGCACCTTTTCATATAATTACCAACCAAACCAACATTAGACCCCTGTGACCAAAATCGCAGGGGTCTAATGTTTTGCATTGGCGGCTTGAAGTCGCGGCTTCGCCGCTGCCGCCGCCAACGCTCGCATT
>CAYRLM010000267.1:0-2410 GCA_964425035.1 uncultured Ruminococcus sp. | reverse complement strand
GCCAAACGCCAAAAGAGCGCTAAAGGGGTAAGGGGGAAAACAAGAGTTTTCCCCCAATTCGCAGACGGTAGTCTGCGAATAAACACTTTTTCGACGGTCTGATGGGAGGACAGTCGTCCTCCCATTTTTCCCCGTTCCCACCCTCGTCCGGCAGTCTGACGATACGGTAGTAATATTGCGGTGTGATTTTGCGGTTGTAAATATGCGGGGCGTGCAGTGTGTTTTGTTTGGTATGCGCCCGACATACCCGATGTACCGATGTACAAAGTGCGACTCGTTCTCAATCGCTGAGATCACGTCCACCGCTGCCGGATTACCGTCTTGAATTTACATAAGCTCTGTCGTCCAGTTAAGCTCCTGAAGCTTTTCGTCGGTCTGGCGAAGCTCCTTTGAAAGGTCGTCCACGTCCTTTTGCAGAGCGGAAACGTCCACGGTGCTTTGAATAAGTATTTCCGTGCGGGAATAGCGGTCTATCCTGCAGCTGGCTTCGTCAAGAAAGCTTCTCATTATTGAAAGGCGGTGTTTCAGGCAGTCACGGTGGGCTATAAGCTCGGTTATCGTCTTTTCGCCGCACTTCACCGCGCTGTTGGTGAGGTTTATTCTTGCTATAAGCTCCTCCAGCCTTTCCATCAGCCCGTCAAGCTCTGCGAGAAGCGCCTGCGGCTGTTCGGAGGGCTGCTCTCCCAGCTGTACTTTTGCGTTGTTTCTGAGCCTTCCGTTAAGCTCCGAGATACGGCGCTGTATGTCCGCACGCTCCGATAATGCTGCTGCAAGTTTCATATGCGTTCCTCCTTGTTGTGTTTGTACATTACATTATATATCCCGGCGGTCGGTTTGTCAATACGGTTTGCGTATATGCGGGCCGTATTTTGCGGAAACGCCGAAATGTGTTCCGCCGCCAAATGCGGGCTTTGATTGCGCCCGGCGGAAACTGTACCTAATACAGGAATAATTAAACAGCCGAGCGGAGCCTGTTTTTGCGGATACGAAAAAATATGAAAAAATACTTGACAAGGCATTTTATTTGTGGTATAATGGTGATACCTCGAATGGGGTTATTTTTTTGTGCCTATTTTCATGTGTGAATGAGGTGCGGAAAAGCCCCCGTTTATAACCTGCAATTCCGCAGACGAGGGAGGCAATAATGCCTGAAAAGGCAAGAAAATAGGAGGTGCCGAAAGTGAGAGTTAAAATTACACTGGCGTGTACAGAATGCAAGCAGCGCAACTACAACACCATGAAGAACAAGAAGAATGATCCTGACAGACTTGAGATGAACAAGTACTGCCGCTTCTGCAAAAAGCATACTCTTCACAAGGAAACAAAGTAATCAGGAGGAGCTAAATGGCAAACGACACCGAAAAGAAGAACGTTGGCACCGACACTCCCGATGAGGTTTCCGATGTAAAGGAAAGCGCAGACTCCAAGGAAAAAAAGTCCAAGGATAAGGACGCAAAGGACAAGTCCAAAAAGGCGTCCGCAAAGAAGCCGAAGAAAGGTATCGTTAAGTATTTCAAGGATTGCAAGGCTGAATTCAAGAAGGTAGTATGGCCCAGCCCGAAAGAAACAACTCATAACACCATCGTTGTTATAGTCGTATGTCTGCTGGCAGGATTGTTCATATTCGGCATTGATTCGCTTTTCGCTTTGATCAATTCTCTGGTACTGGGCTGACACGTTCAAGGGGGTAAACATGGCTGACACCGAGGCAAAGTGGTATATACTGCACACATATTCCGGCTACGAGAACAAGGTTGCAAGCGACATCATGAAAGTCGTTGAGAACAGAAATCTCCAGAACCTTATCGAAGAGGTGTATCTTCCCGTTGAGATGACCAAGCAGGTCAAGGAAAACGGCAAGGAGGTCGAGGTAGAGGAAAAGCTGTTCCCGAGCTATGTGTTCGTAAAGATGATAATTACCAACGAATCGTGGTACATCTGCCGCAATACCCGCGGCGTTACCGGCTTTGTGGGTCCGGGGTCACAGCCTACTCCGCTGAGCGAGGAAGAGGTCAGAAATCTCGGCATTACCACACGGGAAACAAGCATTTCCCTCGATGTGGGCGACAGAGTTAGCATTAAGTCCGGGCCTCTCGAAGGGTTCGAGGGTACTATCAGCAGCATTGACGCAGATCAGAACAAGGTCGTTGTCGATCTCGTTATGATGGGTCAGGTTGCCCCGACTTCGTTTGAGCTTTCGGCTGTCGAAAAAATCTGATTCGCCGTTTCGGGCGAGATCACACTTCAAGTTTTTTATGGAGGATTAAAATCATGGCACAGAAGGTAACAGGATTTATTAAGTTACAGATCCCCGCCGGCAAGGCTACACCTGCGCCCCCTGTTGGTCCTGCACTGGGTCAGCACGGCGTTAATATCATGGCATTCACAAAGGAATTCAACGAGAGAACCA
>CAYRLM010000266.1:0-2419 GCA_964425035.1 uncultured Ruminococcus sp. | reverse complement strand
CTAACATGAAGGCACACGGCACAGTACATAAGTACGGCGATAATGTAGATACAGACGTAATAATCCCGGCACGCTACCTCAATACGGCGGATCACAAGGAGCTTGCCTCCCACTGCATGGAGGATATCGACAAGGATTTTGTAAACAAGGTGAAGCCCGGCGATATTATGGTGGCTAACCTCAATTTCGGCTGCGGAAGCTCCCGCGAGCATGCGCCGATAGCTATAAAGGAAAGCGGTATCGCATGTGTTATCGCTTCCACATTTGCAAGAATATTCTATCGTAACGCCATCAATATCGGTCTGCCGATACTTGAATGCGACGCAGCCGCAAAGGATATCGACGCAGGAAACGAGGTCGATATCGACTTTGACACGGGTATAATCACCAATGTCACCAAGGGAAAGACCTATCAGGCGCAGCCTTTCCCGGATTTTATCAAGGATATAATCAATAAGGGCGGTCTGCTCAATTCGCTCAAGGGCTGATTTTGCCTTGGGGCAGCAGCTGCATAAACGGCTGCGGGCTTCCCTTAAAATTGATATTTACTGGAAAGGGTACATATATGGAAAAGAATATCGCAGTGATAAAGGGCGACGGAATAGGCCCCGAGATAGTCACCGAGGCAATGAAGGTATTGGACAAGGTTGCCGCAAAGTACGGTCACAGGTTCAATTATGAACAGCTGCTGATGGGCGGCTGTTCAATCGACGCAAACGGCGTTCCGCTTACCGATGAAACAATCGAGCGCTGCAAGGCTTCCGACGCAGTTCTGATGGGAAGCATCGGCGGCGACACCACCAAGTCCCCGTGGTACAAGCTCCCCGCAAATCTTCGCCCCGAGGCGGGACTGCTGAAAATCCGCAAGTCACTGGGACTTTTCGCAAATCTTCGTCCCTGTCTGCTTTTCGGCGAGCTTGCTTCTGCGTGTCCGTTAAAGACCGAGATCAGCGAAAAGGGCTTTGACATGCTTATCATGCGCGAGCTTACGGGCGGTCTGTATTTCGGAGAGCGTCACACCGAGGAAGTAAACGGCGTGATGACTGCGGTGGATACGCTTAAGTACGACGAAAAAGAGATACGCAGAATTGCGGTAAAGGCTTTCGACGTAGCCATGAAGCGCCGCAAAAAGGTAACAAGCGTTGACAAGGCGAACGTTCTCGACAGCTCCAGATTATGGAGAAAGGTTGTCGAGGAGGTTGCCAAGGATTACCCCGAGGTAAAGCTGGAGCATATGCTGGTGGACAACTCCGCAATGCAGCTTGTAAAGAATCCGGCGCAGTTTGACGTCATGGTGACAGAGAACATGTTCGGAGATATTCTTTCCGACGAGGCTTCGATGATAACCGGTTCTATCGGTATGCTTCCCTCTGCGAGCATGAACGAAACAAAGTTCGGACTGTATGAGCCGTCAGGCGGCTCTGCGCCCGATATTGCGGGGCAGAACAAGGCAAATCCCATTGCAACGATACTTTCCGCCGCAATGATGCTTCGTTATTCCTTCGACATGAACGAGGAGGCAGACGCAGTGGAGAATGCCGTGCGCCGTGTAATCAGCGACGGTTACAGAACGGGCGACATCATGTCCGAGGGAATGAAGCTGCTGTCCTGCACCGAAATGGGCGGCAAAATCGCCGAGTATATCTGAGACAGTAAGGCTTTTTCACCAAAAATATTTCACCGTCGGTATATTTCATGTAAATTACATTGAAATAGTCCAAGGTGGTTGCAATATGGTCGGATTTCGGTTATAATTATCATATCGGAAACGGTAAACAAAGAAAGGAGCTTTTGAAAATGTACAATGATATCGTGGACACCATTGGTTTTCTGGGCAAATATGACAGCGAGGTCGCTGACGCAATGAACCTTGAGCTTAAGCGCCAGAAGAGAAATCTTGAGCTTATCGCCAGCGAGAACATCGTTTCCCCGGCGGTAATGGCGGCTATGGGCAGCGTTCTCACAAACAAGTATGCGGAGGGATATCCCGGAAAGCGCTATTACGGCGGCTGCGAGGACGTGGATATCGTGGAAAACATCGCCATTGAGCGTGCAAAGAAGCTGTTCGGCGCACAGTTCGCAAATGTACAGGCACATTCCGGCGCACAGGCAAACACAGCGGTTTACTTCGCACTGCTCCAGCCCGGCGACACGGTTATGGGCATGAGCCTTGCACACGGAGGTCATCTGACCCACGGCTCCAAGGTAAATCTTTCGGGCAAGTACTTCAACTTCGTACCCTACGAGCTTGACCCCGAAACAGAGATGCTGAACTATGACACCATTCAGAAGCAGGCGGAGGAGGTCAGACCCAAGCTCATCGTAGCCGGCGCTTCCGCTTACCCCAGAAAGATTGATTTCAAGCGCCTGAGTGAAATTGCGAAATCTGTCGGCGCTTATTTGATGGTAGATATGGCAC
>CAYRLM010000265.1:0-2447 GCA_964425035.1 uncultured Ruminococcus sp. | reverse complement strand
GAGATTATACTTCTCTTGCGAGTTATATAATCTGTTCATCGTATCGTTTGGCGGACAGGGAGGGATTCGAACCCTCGAACGGGTTTAATCGTTACACGATTTCCAATCGTGCGCCTTAGACCAGCTCAGCCACCTGTCCATTTCTCAATATTGGAGATTTTTTTCTGTCGTATCTCTCACCGACTTGTATATTATATCACAGCAGTCCTTGTTTGTCAAGCGCTTTTTCTGATTTTTTTTCGTATTTTCTCAAAAAAATTCCCCGGGAATGCCGGGGAACACAGCTTATTTCTTTTTCGCAGGACGCTTTCTCGGCTTTGCCGCGGTGACAGGCGCTTCCGACAGCTCATAGTACGCTGCGGAATATCTGGGGACATTCAGCGTAACACAGCCGTCGTTACCCGACTTCATTGCCCCGGGATAATGCGGAGCGCAGCCGCCGTACCTTTCCTCGGTGGAATCCAGCAGCAGCTTCAGCCTTTTGCCCGTGCCGATATTGAAGCAATATCCCTCCTGAAGGACGTCGGAGAAATTGAACACAGCCACTATCGGATTTCCCCCGTCACAGCTCCTGAGTATCGTGTAGCAGCGCCGCAGCGGACTGTTGCAGTCCAGCCAGCGGAAGCCCTCGGTGGTGTCGTCCCATCGAGAGAGCGACGGCTGCTGCAGGTACATATTACACAGCTTTTTCATGAAATGCATGAAGCCGTCATGCATGGGATATTTCAGGATATCCCAGTCCTGCTCACGCTTTTCGTCCCATTCGCGGAACTGCGCTATCTCGCCGCCCATAAAATTCAGCTTCTTACCCGGGTGGGCGTACATATACATATAAAACGCCCTTGCCTGCGGGAATTTGTCATTGTAGTCGCCCGCCATCTTCTGGATTATGGTAGCCTTGCCGTGGACGTTCTCGTCATGCGACATCGGTAGAATGTACTTTTCGCTGTAATAGTACAGCATGGAAAATGTCAGCTTGTGGTAACGGTCGACCCTTTCCCGTGGCGGCGTCCGAAAATAATCCAGCGTATCGTTCATCCAGCCCATATCCCACTTGTAGTCAAAGCCGAGCCCGCCCTCGTCAACGGATTTTGTCACCTTCGGGTAGTCCGTGGAATCCTCGGCGCAGAGTATCGCAGAGGGGTGTATCCATTTCAGACCCCGGTTGAGCGATTTGAGGAAGCGTATTCCGCAGACGTTCTCTCCCCGCGAGGGATTTCCCATATAGTAAATTATGCGGCTTATTGCGTCCATGCGCAGCCCGTCAAAGTGGTACTCCGAAAGCCAGTAGTTTGCGGCGGATTTCATGAAGCTGCAAACAGGCCCCTTCGTGAAGTCGAAATTGCAGCTTCCCCATTCGCTGTACGCAATATCCTTAAACTGCGACTCGTATGTGGGAGTGCCGTCAAACTGCGCCAGAGCGTAACCGTCCACCGCAAAATGCACCGGCACGAAATCCATCAGCACCGCAATTCCGTTCTTATGGCAGACGCTGACAAGCTTTTTCAGACCGTCCGCCGTGCCGTATCGGGAGGTCGGCGCAAAAAATCCGGTCGCCTGATATCCCCAGCTTTCGTCGCAGGGGTATTCGTTCAGCGGCATCAGCTCAATGCAGTTGTAGCCGTGCTCAAGACAGTACTTCACCAGACGGGGAGCTATTTTCTCGTAGCTGTACCAGCCGTTTTCGCTGTCGGGGTCGGTTTGCCAGCTTCCGAGATGTACCTCGTATATGTTAAGGGCGTCGCCGTGCCATGTGTGGCGGTTCTGCATCCAGTCAAGGTCGCCGAAATCAAAATCCATGCTCCTTATAACGGAAGCGAAATTTGGCCGAAGCTCCATGCCAAAGCCCACCGGGTCGCAGTGCTCAACGGCTTTGCCCCCGTGATAAACCTTGTACTTGTACATCTGACCGGGCTTTGCGCCGTCGATATACAGCTCCCAGAACTTACCGTCGCCCGTTCGGTTGAGATACCAATCCTGCCAGCCGTTGAAGTCCCCTATGACGGAAATCCCTTCCGCATTGGGGGCGTACACCCTGAACATAGTGCCAAAACCGTTGTAATGCGCCCCAAGCCACTTATATGCATCGAAGCAGTCGCCGGAGTTAAAATCCCGAATATTCAAAATAAACCTCCGAATTGTAAAATAAAGGTTGACAACCTTTGCTTTTTACGTTATAATTATATCATAGATTACGTTTGATATATAATAAATGCTACGCATTTTTATTATATTATGACCGTAAGGTCATGATATAATTGTCCGATACGCACGGAGCAAATCTTTGATTTGCGTATGTGCGAGGACTTTAATTATATAATAAATGCTACGCATTTTTATTATATCATGACCGCAGGGTCATGATATAATCGTCCGATACGCACGGAGCAAATCTTTGATTTGCGTATGTGCGAGGACTTTAATTATATAATAAATGCTACGCATTT
>CAYRLM010000264.1:0-2447 GCA_964425035.1 uncultured Ruminococcus sp. | reverse complement strand
TCTGCACCCAGCAAGTGTACAAGCAACGGCTTCGCCTTATGCTTTGCAACGGCTTACGCCTTATGCCTTATGCGCGCAGCTGGGATGTTTCGGCGGAAAAGCGACACAATTACGCCTTCATGCGCTTCTTGTAGTCTGCCTTGATGTTCTCAAGCACAACGGCGTCCTGCTTGCGCTTCTCCCTTGCCTGATTCTGGATAGCCTGAACCTCGTCTATACCGTTGACAATAGTAGTCCATGTTTCCTGTAAGGTTTCAACCTTGATGGAAGAGCCGGAAGCCATTGCTGCAATCTGCTTGCTCTGTTCAACAGTGTTCTGCGCATTCTTTTTGAGCATCTCGTTGGTCTTTTCGTCAAGAGCCTGCATGGAATCTGCGATTATCCTCTGGCGCTTGAGCATTATTGCCTGTGCGAGCGCCTGCTTGAATACAGGCATTGTGATGATGAACGCAGAGTTTATCTTTCTAACCAGATTAAGGTTGGAATACTCCATGGTCTTGAGCATAGGAACTGTCTGAATGGCAACGTTCTCGGCCACCTTCAGATCCATTACACGCTGGTCGAGTATCTCCCGCATCTGGGTCAGATTTGAGAGATCCATGCGTATTGTTCCGTCCTCCGGGTTTTCATTGCACTTCTTCGTATATTCCTCAATGTACCGGTCAAGCTCATTTACCGCCTGCTCGCCTGCCATGATATACTTTACAAGTTCCTGATAGTAGCCGAGATTTGCCTCGTACATATTATCAAGCTTTGTGTTCGCCTCGCCTATTTCGTTTTCGTACTTCTTGAGCTGAACATAGATCCTGTCTACCTCGCTGCCCATTGTTTCATACTTGCCGATAATCTTTTCAAGCTTCTTCTTGAGGTTACCGAAAAGTCCGGGCTTATCGTCCTGTATCTCCTTGATGTCGAACTTCTCCATGATCGAGCTTAGCTCCTTGAGCATAACTCCGGTGTCGTTCACCTGTTCGATTGTCATGGATTTCAGCACCTGATCGGACGCCTTGGAAATCTCCTCGGCTGCGTCTGCACCGAACTTCACGATTGTGTTGGCGTCGTTGAGATTGATGGTGCTGACCAGCTTGTCGATTTCTGCGCTGGTGGCAAGCTCCTGCTTTATCTTATCGGTTTCCACAACGATGTTGTAGTTCTTTGCTTCCTCAATCTTTACATCAAGGGCTGCTTCATCAACAGACTTGGTAATAGCGACCGCCTGAGCCTGCGGCTGTGCGGCAGCCTGCGCCTGTGAACCGGGTGTGAACTGTAATCCCATAATACTTTTATCCTTTCCTGAACAGCTTGCCGAAAAATCCGCTGTTTTTGGTTTCGGAGGGTATCTTGAACTTCGGCACCTCCATGTTGTACTGAAAATCGTTAAGCGTATGCTCCTCGAATGCGTCCGCAGATACGAATGTTTCAAGGTTCTTGTACCCCGTCGGGGTGTATATCAGTATGTCAAAGCCTATCAGGTTGCACAGCACCAGCTGAATGCATTCCTCCGGCGTGAAGGTCTGCTCCACCGTGTCTATCCAGACAAGCTTCGGCAGCTGCTTTGTGAAATCGAAGCTTTGCAGCAGCTTCATGAACTCCTTGTCAAGGTTCAGCCCGTAATGCAGCACGGAGCACATCAGTTCGTCGCCGCTGAGCTTGAGGAACTTGCTTTCCACCGTTTCCTGAAGCTTGAAGAGCAGCATATCCTGTATCCTGTCAGGGAGGTAGCTGTACCTGTTAAGCGTTGAAGCCTTGAGCCGTTCGGTGTCAATCTGCCCGTTGCGGTAATAGCTGCGGTACGCCGACAGGTCATAATTTACCTGCTGCGGCTGGCTGCCCTTTACACGGAGTATGGTCTCCTCCGTGAGCTTGTCGCGTACGTCCTCCCAATAGGCGTTTATGTTTCCGTCCTTTACGCCGCTTATCTTTGCGAAGATATTCGGCACCGTGACAAGATTTCCCGATGTGGCAAAGCCCTGACGAAATCTCGCCTCCTGCTTCCACAGTATGCTTATTTCCTCCAAAGTCGTTCTGAGCGTCACCGTCTGGCTGTTCGGGAACTGGAAATCTCTGAATATCCCGGCGTCGCCGCCGTACAGCATAGTGTCAAGCTCCCGTTCGGCGGAATACGCCACCGTGTTCACCTTCATCTTTATAGACTTGGTGGGATAGCTGCCGCTGTCCTTTGTCTGCGGAAGCTGGAATATCTGCATACGGTTGTCGGCGTTCTTGTCCACCGTGATATCCAGCAGCAGCTTGTTCGGCGTGATATAGATTACGTCAAAGCCAACCTTGGACATGAAATGCAGAAAATAAAGCTCCGACTGGGAAATATCGCCGTAATACAGTATCAAGGGAATATCCTCGTACTGCACCGCATATTTTCTCGCCTGAGTACAGCGATACAGCCACGAAATGAACTTGCTGCCGTAATTGTACACCACGGTGGGATT
>CAYRLM010000263.1:0-2478 GCA_964425035.1 uncultured Ruminococcus sp. | reverse complement strand
TTTCCCCGATTTAACAAAAACCCTGCGCAATTCCTTTCGGCACAGCGCAGGGTTCTTATATAAAAGTGTAATGTCGATTATCAGCCGAGAGTTACTTCAACCTCGTGAACACCGCCGTCAAATGCGGGGATTACATTTCCGTCGACAGCCTTTCCGTCAACCGTCATGCTCTTTACGCCTGCGCAAACGTGGTTCGGGTTCTTGACCGTCACGTTGTAGGTTGCGCCCCTGAACAGTCTCGAAATCGTGAAGCCGTCCCACTCGTGCGGAATGGACGGGTCAATCTTCAGTCCGTTGTACTGCGGCTTTACACCGAGAATGTACTGCGAAATCGCAACGAAGTTCCATGCCGCCGTACCCGTCAGCCAAGAGTTCTTAGCTTCGCCGTGGCGCTTTGCGTCCTTTCCTGCAATCATCTGCGCATAAACATACGGCTCTGTGCGGTGCAGGTCGGACTTCTCCTCACGGAACGCGGGAGCAATCTTGCTGTAATACTCGAATGCTTTGTCGCCGCGTCCTACGGCAGCTTCCGCGCAGATAATCCATGCGTTGTTGTGGCAGAATACGCCCGCGTTCTCCTTGTATCCGCCCGGATAGGTCGAAATCTCGCCGTACTCGATACGATACTTTGTATAAGCAGGATTGTTCAGCACAAGACCGTGCTCGGAATTGAGGTACTTGTCAACGCTGTTGAGCGTAGCGATGTCGTAGCCCTTGTCCTTGCCGAGACCTGCGAGAACGCACCAGCCCTGCGGCTCAATGAAGATCTTGCCCTCCTCGCACTCGTGAGAGCCTACCTTCTGACCGTTATGGTCATAAGCTCTGAGGAACCACTCCCCGTCATAGCCGTACTGTACGGTCAGCTCTCTCATCTTCTCGATGGCTTCCTCGGCACGCTTTGCTTCAGTCTCGTCGCCCTTCAGTCTGCACATTGCGGGATATTCCGGCGCAATGAAGCAGAACATTCCGGCGATCATGATCGACTCCGCTGTCTGGCTGTAAAAAGGCGGCTCGGTGAACATTTCCTTATTGTTATAAGTCTGGAAGCTTTCGCCCGGCTTATCGGAGAAGCAGGAAAGGTTCAGGCAGTCGTTCCAGTCGGCACGCCCGATAAGCGGCAGACCGTGAGGGCCAACCTTCTTTACAACGTGGTCAAACGCCCTCTTCATGTGGTCGAGCATGGTATCGGCAAGCTCGGGCTTGTTCTCATAGGGTACCTTTTCGTCAAGGATAGAAACGTCGCCTGTTTCCTTGATGTAAGCGGCAACCGCGAGTATCATCCACAGCGGGTCGTCGTTGAAGTTGGAGCCCAGCTCATGATTGCCCATCTTGGTGAGCGGCTGATACTGGTGATAAGCGCCGCCGTCCTCAAGCATGGTTGCGGCAAGGTCGATAAGGCGCTCTCTTGCTCTTTCGGGAATCTGGTGAACGAAGCCCAGCAGATCCTGATTGGAGTCGCGGAAGCCCATGCCTCTGCCTATGCCGCTCTCAAAATAGGAAGCGGAGCGTGACATGTTGAATGTCACCATGCACTGGTACTGATTCCAGATATTAACCATTCTGTTGAGCTTCTCATCGGGGGAATCAACGTTGTACTGCTCAAGCAGCTTATCCCAGTACGCCTTGAGCGAGTCGAACAGCTTGTCTGCCTTTTCGGCGGTGTCGCACATGGACATCATCTCAAGAGCCTTCTTCTTGTTGATGATATTCTTGGGCGCTTTGAAATTGCCGTTGCCGTCTACTGTGTAGCTTGCCTTCAGTCCCTCAACATCGCCGTTGGGGTCGAACTTCTCGTCCGCAGGCATTTCAACATATCCCAGACAGAATACCAGATCTTTTTTCTCGCCGGGAGCAAGCTCCATTTCGATATAGTGGGAAGCGATGGGGCTCCAGCCGTCGGCTACGGAGTTTCTTGCCTTTCCGTCCTCGAAAACGGCGTCAGGCTTGTCGAACCCGTTGTACAGACCGATAAATGTTTCGCGGTCGGTATCAAATCCCTGAATAGGAACATTAACGGTGTAGAACGCAAAGTGATCGCGGCGCTCCTTGTATTCCGTCTTGTGGTAGATTGTGGAGCCGAGAATTTCTACCTCGCCGGTGTTGTAATTTCTCTGGAAGTTGGTGGTGTCGTCGTTAGCGTCCCACAGACACCATTCGAGGAAGCTGAACAGCTTGAGGGACTTCTTCTCGCTGCTCTCGTTTGTGACGGTCACTTTCTGTATTTCGCCGTTAAAATCCTGCGGAACGAAGAACTTGACGGAAGCCTTAACGCCGTTCTTGCTGCCGGTAATGATGGTATAACCCATACCGTGGCGGCACTCATAGCTGTCAAGCTCGGTTTTTACGGGTGACCAGCCGGGATTCCAGACGGTGTTGCCGTCCTTTATGTAGAAATATCTTCCGCCCATATCAACGGGGACGTTGTTGTAGCGGTAACGTGTGATGCGGCGCAGACGAGCGTCCTTATAGAAGCTGTAA
>CAYRLM010000262.1:0-2494 GCA_964425035.1 uncultured Ruminococcus sp. | reverse complement strand
CGCCGCTCTCGCTCATCTCGCCGTACAGGTCGTTGCCCTCACGGGTACGCTCGCCTACACCGGTGAATACCGAGATACCGCCGTGCTGCTTTGCTATGTTGTTGATAAGCTCCATGATGAGTACCGTCTTACCAACGCCGGCACCGCCGAACAGACCTATCTTACCGCCCTTCAGATACGGTGCGATAAGGTCAACTACCTTGATACCGGTTTCAAGCACCTGGTTGGAAGCCTCCTGCTCCTCGAATTTCGGAGCGGGACGGTGTATCTCCCATTTTTCCTCTGTCTGGGGCTGGGGCTTGTTGTCTACTGCCTCGCCGAGCAGGTTGAACACACGTCCCAGTGTTTCCTTTCCGACAGGAACCTTGATGGAGGCGCCGGTGTCAACTGCCTCCATACCTCTGACAAGACCATCCGTAGAGCCCATTGCGATGCAGCGAACCACATCGTCGCCGATATGCTGTGCGACTTCAACGACCAGCTTCTGACCGTTGTTGTCGATCTCTATGGCATTCAGCAGATTGGGCAGGTGATCGGGATCGAACTTGATATCAAGCACCGCACCGATGACCGTGACGATCGTGCCAATGTTCTGATTTGTCATACTCTGATTTTTCCTTTCCATTTGATGTGGCGGAAACGTTTCTGCATTCTGCCGCAGCAGGATACAGATAAATTGGAATGCGTAAACCGCAGTTAGCTTAATGCATTTGTGCCGGAAACAATCTCGGTGATTTCCTGCGTGATGCTTGCCTGGCGCGCTCTGTTATACAGCAGCGACAGGCTTTCGGTCATTGCGTCGGCGTTGTCGGTTGCGGATTCCATCGCAGTTCTGCGGGCGCCCTGCTCCGAAGCGTAGGACTCCACGATAGCGCACTGCACAAGGCTTGCCGTGAATTTCGGCACGATACGGTCGAACACCGCCTCGGGGGACGGGTCGTAGGTCATGGTGCCGTAATTGTCCAGCTTCTGCGTTTTCATGGGCAGCACCGACATCTGCTGTGCCTCCTGCGTGAGCTGGGAAACGAACGTGGTGAAGAATATCTGCACGTCGTCCACCTCGCCCCTGCGGAACAGATCCACAGCGGTGTCTGCAATCTCCTGCGCCTGTGCCGGCTTGATATTCTCGGCGATATTGGGATATGATCCCACTATGTCGTAATCACGCTTTGAGAAATACTCGATGGATTTTTTTCCGACAGCTATCACCTTCGGCTTTTCGGGGTCGGAGGCGTGTGCGGCTGCCGCCAGTTTCAGGATATTTGAGTTATATCCTCCGGCAAGACCTCTGTCGCCTGCCACAACAATGAACAGGCGGTGCTTTACCTCTCTTTTCACCGTGAACACGGTGGAGAAATCGGTGTTCGCCGAAACGATCTCGCACATGGACTTATAAAGCTCGTTAAAGTAGGGACGAGCCTGCTCCGCACGCTGCTTCGCCTTGCGGAGCTTGCTTGAGGACACCAGCTCCATCGCCTTTGTTATCTGACGGGTAGAGCCTACGGACTTTATGCGCCGCTTTATGTCCTTCATATTTCCTGATGCTATAATATCACCCCCGGTAGCTTCCGCCTCCCCGGTCTGCGCCGGGGAAAACGGCGAGTGATCACAGAACGTTATCGTCCGTTGTGATATATCTTACTTTCTTTTCGATGTAAAGCCATGCTACACCCAGAAGGGCGAACACGGACAGGGTTGTGGCGATAATGCCGAGTACAAAAGAAGCCTGCTTCATGGTCTGTTCCTTTCGTTATCCAGTGTATCCCTTTGCGAATTCAGCAAGAACATTCTTCAGCTGCTCCTCGTTTTCGGGGGTTATCACCTTTTCGGTGCTGATGCTTGTGAGTATCTCGGGATTGGTGGACTTGATATGATCCAGCAGATCTGCCTGATACTGCTTGATTTTTTCCACGGGTATCTCCGAGAGATAGTTGTGTACGACGGCGTAGATAATGACTACCTGCTCCTCTACCTCCAGCGGAGAATTCTGATCCTGCTTGAGTACCTCCACGATGCGTTCGCCCTTTGCCAGACGATCCTTGGTGTCCTTATCGAGATCCGAGCCGAACTGTGCGAAGCTTTGCAGCTCTCTGTACTGGGAGTAATCCAGCTTCAGGGTACCTGCTACCTTCTTCATTGCCTTTATCTGTGCGTTGCCGCCTACACGGGATACGGAGATACCCGGATTTACGGCGGGACGAACGCCGGCGTTGAACAGCTCACTTTCGAGATATATCTGACCGTCGGTGATGGAAATTACGTGGGTCGGGATATATGCGGAAACGTCGCCTGCCTGCGTTTCGATTATCGGGAGCGCAGTCAGCGAGCCGCCGCCGTAGTTCTCGTTAAGTCTTGCGGCACGTTCGAGAAGTCTTGAATGGAGATAGAATACATCGCCGGGGTACGCTTCACGTCCTGGCGGTCTTTTCAGCAGCAGGGAGAGGGTACGGTAAGCGACGGCGTGCTTTGACAGGTCATCGTAAACCACGAGAAC
>CAYRLM010000261.1:0-2524 GCA_964425035.1 uncultured Ruminococcus sp. | reverse complement strand
TTCTCCTATCGAATTTCTTTTTGCCTTTCGTGTACAATATCATTGACAAACCTACGATGCAGTGCTACAACAGATATTGGACAAAATTTATAAGAAATAAACCCAAATCCGCCGTAACGGTATTTCGGCTGTAATTTGTCGGTAATGCACAAAACATAATGTTGAATTTGTACATTGGATATCAAAAATCTTCACAAAACGGGTTGAAATTTATACAAGTTTACTATATAATAAATGTATGGAGTTTCGGAAAGTCCGTACTTCCAAATATCTAACCGGAGGTCAATCCTATGAAAGCATTCACTGCTGACAAAATCAGAAACATATTACTTGCCGGACACGGCGGCAGCGGAAAGACCGCATTGGCGGAGGCTATGCTGTTCAAATCCGGGCTGACTGAGCGCATGGGCAATACCAATGACGGCAGCACCGTGTGCGATTTCGACCCTGAGGAAATCCGCAGGAAGATATCCATAAATTCCTCTGTCGCGGCAACCGTATGGCAGGATACCAAAATAAACATCATAGACGCCCCCGGTCAGTTCGATTTCCTCGGAGGAATGTACGAGGGCATTCGTGCGGCGGAGTCCGTAATAATCACGGTGAACGGCAAGGACGGCGTATGCGCAGGCACTCGCAAGGCTTACGAACTTGCTGCGGGGCAGAACAAGGCGAGAATGCTTGCCGTAACCTGCATGGAAGTGGAAAATTCCGATTTTTATAAAGTACACACCCAGCTAAAGACCGTTTTCGGCCCGTCAGTCTGCCCGATTGTCGTGCCGTATGACAAGAACGGCCCCGTCGAGGCTTACATAAATCTGCTCACGATGAAAGCGTATAAGTACGACAACAAGGGCGCTGCGACGGAAGTCCCCATGCCTGCTTCCGAAAACCGCATTGCCGGTCTGCGCGCTTCCATGGCTGAGGCGGTAGCGGAAACGAACGAGGAGTTTATGGAGAAGTTCTTCTCCGGCGAGGATTTCACCCACGACGAGCTTGTAAAAGGCATACACGACGGAGTTGCAAGCGGTGCGATAACTCCGCTGGTATGCTGTGCGAACGACACGCTTTCCGGCGTGGATATGCTGCTGGACGCAGTGGTGTCAATGCTTCCGTCGCCCAACGAGCGCAAATTGGAGCGCTGCGGCGGCGAGCTGTTGGATTATGACGAGAACAAGCCGCTGAAGGCTTTCGTTTTCAAGACCGTTGCCGACCCGTTCGTTGGTAAGATAAGCGTATTAAAGGTGGTTCAGGGCAAGCTTGCCGCCGCAGCTTCCGCAGTCAATGCGTCCAACGGTGAAACTATCCGTGTGGGCAAGCTGCTGAAGCTTGTGGGCAAGAAGCAGGAGGAAGTTTCCGAAGCGTTGGCGGGAGATATCGTGGCAGTGGCAAAGCTTGAAGCCGCAACCAACGACACGCTCTGCGCTCCCGAGGCTGTGGCGGCGCTTGAGCCGACAAAATTCCCCGAGGCTTGCTATTTCCGTGCCGTGAAGCTTGCGGACGGCGGCGACGAGGGAAAGCTTTCCGCTGCGATACGCAGACTGCTTGAGGAGGATCTCACGCTGAAATATGTCCACGACCACGAAACACATCAGCGCATGATAGGCGGACTCGGCGACCAGCACCTTGATGTGGCTGCGGCAAAACTCAAATCCAAATTCGGCATGAATGTAACCATGTCCGAGCCGAAAATCGCATACCGTGAAGCTATCCGCAAAAAGGTGACGATCGAGAGCAAATACAAGAAGCAATCGGGCGGTCACGGACAGTACGGACATGTAAAGATAGAGTTTGAGCCGTATGACGGCGACGAGCTTCTGTTTGAGGAAAAGATATTCGGCGGCAGCGTGCCGAAGAATTTCTTCCCGGCGGTGGAAAAGGGCTTGCAGGAGGCGGCGGAGCACGGCTCGATAGGCGGTTTTCCGGTGGTAAGGCTGAAAGCGACGCTTATCGACGGCAGCTACCACCCGGTGGACAGCTCCGAAATGGCGTTCAAGACAGCGGCTTCAATGGCGTTCAAGGACTGCATGAAAGAAGCGCAGCCGTATCTGCTTGAGCCTGTGAACAGCCTCAGAGTGCTTGTCCCCGACGACAAGCAGGGCGATGTCATGAGCGTGCTTTCAAAGCGTCGCGGTTCGGTTCTCGGCATGAATGCGGAGGACAACGGCATGACCGAGCTGATAGCCGAGGCTCCTGCGGCGGAGCTTTCGGATTTTGCGCTTACTCTTCGTCAGATAACGCAGGGTCTGGGCGAGTTCACGTCAGAGTTCGCACGTTATGACATGCTCCCTCCGGGAACCGAAATAAAGTCTTGATACTCGCACTTAACGCTGACATGATACAAACAACCGGCAGTTATTGCGCTGCCGGTTTCGGTTTGTGACATTTTATATTGCAATTTTCATAGGTTGATAAAAAACATTTGCATTTAGCTCTGTTTTGTGGTATAATAAACGCATAAGCGTTTATTCAGACCGTCGAAAAAGCCCCGTTGGGGCTTTTCCGCCGAAACATCCCAGCTGCG
>CAYRLM010000260.1:0-2575 GCA_964425035.1 uncultured Ruminococcus sp. | reverse complement strand
TAAGGGGGAAAACAAGAGTTTTCCCCCGATTCGCAGACGGTAGTCTGCGAATAAAAAAGACAGAGCCGAATTCATATTTTACTTACACATATTTATATATTATGATTTTTCGGTAATTTTGTTCCTTTTACAGGAAAATATATTGTGCAAATTTTCTTGACACTTTGTCGAAAATATGCTAGAATACCTCATGGTAATTATTGTGCCGCCGAAAAATCAGGCGGCGGAAAAAGGAGAATACGCATATGAAATGCAGAAAACTTATTGCCGCCGCTGCCGCTGCGGCATTGGCTGTAACTGCGGCAGGCTGCTCCGACAGCTCAGAGAGAGCTCCCGAGCAAACGCAGGAGGTATACGTCACCTCAGCCGCAGAAAGCGCAGACGATAACGGCGAGCCGCAATACAACGACAACGGCGAGGCGCAATACGACAACGAGGACATAACCTTTACCGACGGTGCGACCCGGCTCTCCATGTCGGACGGAACGCTCACCATCAACCGCCGCAGCCGCAGTTCCGGCAATGCCATGGCCGAAAGCGGCTGGACAATCCTCGTGTATCTCTGCGGATCAGACCTTGAGAGCGACGGCAGCGCCGCAACCGAAGATATCATAGAGGCGATAAGCGCACAATACAGCGACGATGTGCGCATAGTATACCAAACCGGCGGCACAAACCAATGGAGCAACAGCTACATATCAAGCTCGACAATACAGCGCTGGGTGAATGTGGACGGAGATATCGAGCTTGCGGACGAAATCCCGGACGCAGACATGGGCAGCGCCGATACGCTGGCGGATTTCGTTTCGTGGGGCATTGAGAATTACCCGGCAAAGCGCATGGGGCTTGTGTTCTGGAACCACGGCGGCGGAAGCATAAGCGGCGTATGCTTTGACGAAAAGCATGACAGCGACAGCCTTTCCCTCAGGGAGATAGACACCGCACTGAACTCCGTTTTTGACAGCATGACGGATAAGTTTGAATTTATCGGCTTCGACGCCTGCCTGATGAGTACGATGGAAACGGCGAATATCCTCGTTCCGTATGCCCGATACATGTACGCCTCCGAGGAAACCGAGCCGGGCGGCGGCTGGAACTATACCGACATAATGAACTATCTTGCGCAAAATCCCGACGCGGACGGAAGTCAGCTGGGAGAATTCCAGTGCGGCAGCTATTATCGGCACTGCATAGATAACGGCGACTCAAACGGCACTACCTTTGCTATAACCGATTTGTCCAAGCTGGACGCTCTCCTCACCGCCTTCGACAATACCGCAAAGGAGCTGTACGAATATAACGGCCTGAACGAAATCGCAAGAGCCGTGTCTGGCGCAGACAATTTCGGCGGGAACAACCGCACCGAGGGCTACACCAACATGGTGGATCTTAAGGGAATGCTCACGCAGGTGCAGTCCTATGCGCCCTCTGCGGCAGAGGCGATAAACGCACTGGAAGCTGCCGTGATTTACAGCGTGAACGGCCCGGGTCATACCGGCGCAGGCGGACTTTCGCTGTATTATCCGCTGTATTTTGACGGTTCAGAGGAGCTTTCGATATTCTCGGATATATGCACCAGCGCATATTACCTTGCGCTCGTGGACGCTGTGGGCTACGGAAGTACGGGCGCAGACGTGTCCGACTACTCCAACGACGACCTTTTCTCGGATCTGGACGACTTCTGGGGAGAATACGACTACTCGCCCGATTACGATCCGGACACCACCTCTGCCGGCGGCGCAGACACTATCAGCGGCTATGTATATTTTGACGGCGACGGGATATACACCGTTCAGCTTGACGACATGAGCGCATTCAACTATGCGACCTGTTCGCTGTTCATGATGTCGGGCGACGCATATATCTATCTCGGCGAGGACGACGAGGTGAAAATCGACTACGACAACATGGTTATCTGTGACAACTTTGACGGACAGTGGCCTTCGATAGACGGTCAGCCGCTGGCGATAACCGCAGTGAGCGTGACCCCCGAACGCAGCGTGTACACTGCCCCGGTAATGCTCAACGGCGAACAGACCAACCTGCGTATCGAGTTTGACTGGAGCACCTATCAGTGGAGCTTCCTCGGCACATGGGAGGGCATAGACGCCGATACGGGCGCCGCTTCGAGGGACACGCTGACCCTTAAAGAGGGCGACATAATCGAGCCGGGATATCTTGTGATATGGGACGATTACACGGATTATATATACGGCGACCCCTTGACCTACACCGACTCGCTTAGTATTGAGTATTCGCAGCTTCCCGCATGGGATTACGACTATTCAATGACGCTGTACGACGTATACGGCAACTACTATTACACCGACAGCGTGACATTCACCTGCACCGAGGACGGAGGGCTTTACTTCTATCCGGAGGAACTGGAATAAAGCGCCGGAAAACCCCATTGTGGCAGCACTTACCGTGTTTCGCAGGCTAAATAAGTTTTTCGACGTTTGGGGGCGCTCTCGTTAATCGGAGCGCCCCAATCCGGCGATAAAGCTTATTCGCAGACTGTTGTCTGCGAATCGGGGGAAAACTCTTGTTTTCCCCCGCACCCCTTTAGCGCTCT
>CAYRLM010000259.1:0-2619 GCA_964425035.1 uncultured Ruminococcus sp. | reverse complement strand
ACGCTTGTGCGGATAGATGTGTTTTTTGCCTCGGCAAAGCTGAGGCAAAAAACGGATTTTAATAAAGCCTGCTTCGCAGGCTTTTTGACAAGCTGACAAAACAACATCAATATCACCATATCAAAACAGGAAGGAATAGCAATATAATGACAATTTCAGGAAAGCTGTTCAGGGACGCAGTGATTTCGGGCGCAAACAACATTTCCAACAACAGGCTTGCGGTTGACGAGCTGAATGTATTCCCCGTACCGGACGGCGACACGGGTACAAATATGTCCATGACCATCGGCAACGCACTTGCGGAGCTGAAAGCGGCTTCCGACGGGATAACCGCCGGAGAGGCGGCAAAGCTCACTGCCTCGGCAATGCTGAGGGGAGCCAGAGGTAATTCCGGCGTTATTCTGTCGCTGATATTCCGAGGGCTGTCAAAGGGGCTTGCCGGAAAGGACGAGGCGGACGCAAAGCTTCTGTCCGACGCATTCAAGCTGGGCGTTGACGCAGCGTACAAATCGGTTATGAAGCCCACGGAGGGTACTATCCTCACCGTTGCGAGAGAAGCGTGGGAGAATACCGAGGATATGGCGAAGGAGGGCGGCGACGCAGCGGAGTTCCTGCGTGCGTTCATAGACGAGGGCGAAAAGAGCCTTGCCCGTACTCCCGAGCTGCTCCCGGCGCTCAAAAAGGCAGGCGTGGTTGACGCAGGCGGAAAGGGTCTGCTGGTGATACTCGAGGGTATGCTGGAGGTCATCTCCGGCGGCTCTGTCATACGCTCCGACAGCGAGCCGAAGCCCACAGCGCCTGCGGCGGTTGCTGCGGCAGGCGCTGCCGAGGAGGACATACACTTCGGCTACTGCACCGAGTTCATTGTCAACAAAAAGCAGGGCGCAAAGGACGCCACGGCGCTCCGTGCGTTTCTGGAAACCATCGGCGACTGCGTGGTTGTGGTCGATGACGACGACATAATCAAGGTGCATGTACATTCCGACCACCCCGGAAAAGCAATCGAGGAGGGGCTCAAGTTCGGCGAGCTGACCAAGATGAAGATTGAGAATATGCGGGAGCAGCACCACAATATCATCAAGGCGGACGAAGCCGCACAGAAAAACCGCAGAGCGCCCGTCAAGCCGGAAAAGGATTTCGGATTTGTCGCAGTCGCAGCGGGAGCGGGCGTTGAAGCGCTGTTCCGTGATCTGGGCGCAGACAGCATAGTGAGGGGCGGTCAGACCATGAACCCCTCCACCGAGGATATACTTGAGGCTGTCGGTCAGACCCCGGCGCAAAACGTGTTTGTCCTGCCGAACAACAAGAATATCATCATGGCGGCGGAGCAGGCGGTTTCCCTTGCGGACAGAAATGTCTGCGTGCTTCAGTCGCGCTCGATACCGCAGGGGATTTCGGCGCTGATGAGCTTCGACCCCGACGCGGATTTCGTTACCAACCGCAGCAATATGACGGACGCCCTCGGCAGGGTGCAGAGCGGTCAGATAACCTTTGCGGTGCGTGACAGCGAGTACGACGGCCATAAGATAAAGCAGGGCGAAATTCTTGCGATGGACAACGGCAGGATTGTCTTTACCGAAAAGGACGTGACAAAGGCTCTCACAAAGCTGACAAAGCGCCTGATAATCGGCTCCAGCAGCTACGTCACCGTTATCTACGGCTCGGACGTTACCGACGAGGCGGCAAATGCGGCTTATGAGCAGCTTCGCGCGAGAATAAGCGACAGCATAGACATCAACCTCGTAAACGGCGGACAGCCGGTTTATTACTACATCGTTTCCGTTGAGTAATGGAGATAACCTATCTCAAGGGCGTAGGCCCTAAACGGGCGGAGCTGTACGGCAAGCTCGGCGTGGAAACCGCAGAGCAGCTGACGGAGCTGTATCCGAGAGATTACGTCGATTTCACCCACCCGAAGCCGATAGCCGACGTGCAGATCGGAGAGGTGTGCGCTTTCCGTGCGTTTGTGAGGAGAAAGACCGCCCCGTTCAGCGAATATTCAAGAATGGCGCTGTACAAGGCGGAGCTTTCGGACGGAACAGGGAACATCACGGCGGTGTTCTTCAACGCAAAATACACATTTGCGAAGCTGGAGGAGAACCGCGAGTATCTTTTTTACGGTAAAATCACGGGAAATGCGGTGCGAAAGCAGATAGGCTCGCCGCTGTTCACGGATATCTCGCAGGGCGGGCTTATGCCGAAATATCCTCTGACCGCAGGGCTTACCAACAACATGGTGTCCGCCAACGTGAAAACCGCATTGTCGCTGGTGAAGCTGCCCGAAACGCTCCCCGAGGGGCTGCTGCGGCGCATGGGGCTTATCTCGAGGGAACAGGCGGTAAGGCAGATACATTTCCCCCATAATCGGGAGGAATACACCGAGGCACGGCGGCGGCTGGTTTTTGAGGAGCTTTTGACGCTGAAGCTGGGTCTGGCGCTTATGAAGCACCGAGGGCGGGAGCGCACGGGCGCAGTCATGCATAATGCGGACATATCCGAGCTGTGGAAGCGGCTGCCGTTTCAGCCGACAAATGCGCAGCTGAACGCAGTGTCCGACTGTATCCGTGATATGCAGCGGGAATACCCAATGAACCGCCTTGTGCAGGGCGACGTGGGCAG
>CAYRLM010000258.1:0-2620 GCA_964425035.1 uncultured Ruminococcus sp. | reverse complement strand
AACCGGGACATCTCTGCCCCGGTCAGCGTTTTTATTCATCTGTGCTGCGCTTAGCCATTTCGGTGTTGTACTGCAGCTGAGTGATGTCGCCCTTTGCAAGAAGCTCGCTGAGCTGCTCGTCTGTGTAGCTGTACAGATCGCTGGAGGTTATTTCGTCACTGTCGGACGATGTGTCAACGGACTCGGAAATCAGCTGTGCCTCTTCGGTCTGCTCCTCTGTTTCGGTGTCGTCCTCTGACAGATACTGCTGCGCTTCGTCGCTGAAATCCACGGTGTCATACTTCTTGGTCTGAACCTCATCGGCAGCCGCTGTGCTGTCCGTTGTCTGCGCTGCCTGTACGGACTGTGTGGACTTCACTCCGGAAAGCTTGCCTCCGGCTGCTGTAAGTACATTGTTGGTGTTGGTGGTGTCAAGTGTAATATTCATGGCGTACTCCTTAGTGCACGGGATTTCCGGCGTGCAAGTCATTATTGCCTCATGCAAGGCGCTCGGGCGATCGACTTTATTCGATCCCCTCTGCCATAAATTGTATCACTCTTTTCACGCTTTGTCAACACGATTTAATATAATTGCATGACCAAACTTAATATTTCATAAGCCCGTCACATTTTCGTCACAGGTCATCAAAAAATATCCGCTGATACAACACCTTGCCTTTGGAAAAACATGTTACCGCACTGTAAATATATTGTAACCGAATTGTAATTGCAAATAAAAGCGAAAAAGAGTATAATGTATAATATATTAAAAAGAATTTCTCATAGTCGTATACGCACATATTACCTATGAGAACAGCATCTGAAGGTTCGCCCCGGTATGCACATAATCAGATTATAGAGAAAAAGCAAAAAATAGGAAGGTGCAAAACATGAAAAAGCGTAAGCTGTTCTGCGAGCGTTCACCTGTGTGCTATAAGATATCCCTGCACAAGGAATATATGCTCCGTGACATTCACGATATGTTTGGCAGAGAGAAATTTGCGCATGAAATCAACACGATACCGCTCCCCGTGACCGTAAAAAGCCACACCTCAAACATATTCCGCAAGCTATCCGGCGTCGATATGGAATTGCAGCGCAACAAGGCGATTAATCTGCGGCTTGCCTGCGCAAAGATAAACGGCATAATCATGCAGCCCGGAGAAAGCTTTTCTTTCTGGCGTCTGGTGGGCGAGCCGGGAGAAAAGCAGGGCTACCGCGAGGGTCTGGTGATAAGCGCGGGAAAGCTCGGCAAAGGTATCGGCGGCGGTCTTTGCCAGCTTGCGAACCTCATTCACTGGCTGGTGCTGAACAGTCCGCTAACGGTAACGGAGTTGGTTCATCATTCCGACGCACTTTTCCCCGATTCCGGGCGAAGAGTTCCTTTCGGCACGGGGACAAGCGTGTTCTATAAGAACGTGGATTACCGCTTCAAAAACACCACCGACCGTCCCGTACAGCTGCTTGTCTGGGTGGACGAAAACGTGCTGTGCGGCGAGCTGCGAACCACAGAGCCTTTCCCGTACACATACCGCATTACAGAGGAAAACCAAGGGTACATAGAGGAGGACGGAGTGTTCTACCGTGTGAGCAAAGTATTTCGGCTGACGCTCGACCGTCGGCGGCGTGTGCTGCGCCGAGAGCTTATCCTTGACAACCATTCAAAGGTGATGTACGACTACTCTCTGATACCTCGGGATCAGATAATCACCCCGGATTGAGAAAACTGACATGAATATCTACAAAAGCGGTAGCGGAGAACTTGACGCAGAGCGGCTGGAGCTTTATTCCGGGCGCATTGCTGCGTATTTGCGGCGCTGCGGAATAAAACGTGCCGCCGTGATAACGGGAAAATCTCCGACGGTTTATGCGGCGATAAAGGCGTGCGATATTGCGCAGGTGTGCTTTATTCCCGCAGATGAAGCGCTCCCGGAGCAGCGGCGGCGTTTCATTACGGATACCGCCGACGAAGTATTCTTCGACAGCGAAGAGCTGCCCGGAAACCATAATTGGACAGACCTGCGGCGGGTGATACAGCTGCCCGGAACGCCGGAAATACTCCCCGAAAACAGCGAAGCGGCGGCGTACAGGATATACACCTCAGGCACGACGGGCGTTCCGAAAGGAATAGAGGTCAGCCGCGGAAACCTGCGAAGCTTCCTGCGTTGGTTCCGCAATATTCCCGCAATAGCCGAAACGAAGCCTCGCAGCGTGCTGAACCAGGCAATGTTCTCCTTTGACCTGTCTGTGGCGGATATATGGTACTCGCTCGGCTCCGGCGCAAGGCTCACCGTAATGGAACGTCAGCTTTTCGGGGACTTTTCGGCAATGTTCCGCAGAATGTCCGAAAGCGGTGCGGAGCTGGCGGTATTCACCCCGACGTTTGCGGAGCTGTGCATGTGCGACAGAGGATTTTGCCGAGAATTGCTGCCGCAGCTGCGTGTTATATTTTTCTGCGGAGAAACGCTGAAGCCGATGACGGCGGCAAAGCTGTTCCGCAGATTTCCCGAAACACGCATAATAAACGCCTACGGCCCGACCGAAACCTGCTGTGCGGTCGCAGCAGCGGAGATAACCCCGGAAATGACGGAGCACAGCGCCCTGCCGATAGGGGATATGCGGCATACCGCCGGGGAAATAC
>CAYRLM010000257.1:0-2638 GCA_964425035.1 uncultured Ruminococcus sp. | reverse complement strand
GGCGGCTCTCAAACAGCTCCTCAACACGGGGCAGACCCTGTGTGATATCCTCGGCGGAAGCGATACCGCCGGTATGGAACGTTCTCATGGTAAGCTGCGTACCGGGCTCGCCGATGGACTGCGCGGCAATTATGCCCACAGCCTCGCCGATATTGATAAGCTGTCCGGTGGCAAGCGAAGCGCCGTAGCAGCGTGCGCACACACCGTTCTTAAGCCCGCAGGTCAGCACGGAGCGTATCTTTATCAGCTCAGTGCCGGATTCAACGATCTTTGCGGCGTCGGCGTCGGTCATCAGCTTATCTCTGGAAACGATAACGTTTCCGTCCTTGTCCTTGAAGTCCTCGGAGAGGTAGCGTCCGACAAGACGCTCGCCGAGCTTCTCGACAAGCTCCTTGCCCTCCTTGATCTCGTATACGTCGATACCGTCGGTAGTGCCGCAGTCCTCCTCGCGTACGATAACCTCCTGCGAAACGTCTACCAGTCGTCTTGTCAGGTAGCCGGAGTCGGCGGTTCTGAGCGCCGTATCGGCAAGTCCCTTTCGTGCGCCTCTGGCGGAGATGAAGTACTCCAGTACGGTCAGACCCTCACGGTAATTCGCTCTGATAGGCATTTCGATTGTCTTACCCGAGGTGTTGGCGATAAGTCCTCTCATACCTGCCAGCTGTCTTATCTGGTTTGTGGAACCGCGGGCGCCCGAGTCTGCCATCATGAAGATGTTGTTGTACTTGTCGAGGTTTGCGGTCAGGGCGTTTCCTACGTCCTCGGTAGCCTTGTTCCAGATCTTCTTGAACTCCTCCTGCCTTTCGTAGTTGGAGATGAAGCCTCTGTTGAAGCGCTTGTTCAGCTTGGCGATCTTGGTGTCTGCGTCTGCGAGTATCTCGGCCTTCTGCGGGGGGATAACCGCGTCGCTTACCGCAACGGTTATGCCTGATCTGGTGGAATACTTATAACCCATAGCCTTGATCTTATCCAGCACCTGCGCCGTGGTTGCCGTGCCGTGTATCTTGAGGCAGCGGTCGATGATCTTTCCGAGCTGGCTCTTGCCAACCTTGAAGGATATTTCGTAATCCAGCTGATGTTCGGGGTCGGTTCTGTCAACATAGCCCAGATCCTGCGGAATATGCTCGTTGAAGATAATCCTGCCGACGGTTGCGGAAACTATCCTGCTTATCTTGGTGTCGCCGAGATCCTTTGTAACTCTTACCTTGATATTTGCGTGAATGGATATCGTGCCGTCCTGATAAGCCATGAGAGCTTCGTTTGCGTCACGGAATACCTTTCCCTCGCCCTTTTCGCCCGACTTTTCGATGGTCAGGTAATATGAGCCGAGTACCATATCCTGTGTAGGAACGGTGACAGGACGTCCGTCGGACGGTTTGAGCAGGTTCTTTGCCGCCAGCATAAGCGTGCGTGCTTCTTCCTGCGCCTCTGCGGACAGCGGAAGATGTACCGCCATCTGGTCGCCGTCGAAGTCTGCGTTGAATGCGGTACAGCACAGCGGGTGCAGCTTTATAGCTCTGCCCTCCACCAGCACCGGAGAGAACGCCTGAATGCCCAGTCTGTGCAGCGTAGGCGCACGGTTGAGCAACACGGGGTGATCCTTGATAACGCATTCGAGAGAGTCCCAAACCTTGTCGTCGGCGCGCTCTACCATCTTCTTTGCCTGCTTGATGTTCTGGGCGCTGCCCTTTACCACCAGATCGTTCAGCACGAACGGCTTGAACAGCTCCAGTGCCATCTCCTTGGGCAGACCGCACTGATCCATCTTCAGCTCGGGGCCTACAACGATAACGGAACGTCCGGAGTAGTCAACACGCTTGCCGAGCAGGTTCTGGCGGAAACGTCCCTGCTTGCCCTTCAACAGGTCGGAGAGGGACTTGAGCGGACGATTGTTGGAACCGGTATACGCTCTGCCGTGTCTGCCGTTGTCTATAAGTGCGTCCACCGCTTCCTGAAGCATACGCTTCTCGTTTCTGACGATTATCTCGGGAGAATGCATCTCTATGAGCTTTCTCAGACGGTTGTTTCTGTTTATTACCCTGCGGTACAGGTCGTTCAGGTCGGAAACGCCGTAGCGGCCTCCGTCCAGCTGCACCATCGGGCGGATATCCGGGGGGATTACCGGAATAGCGTCCAGTATCATCCACTCCGGGCGGTTGTGCGACTGCAAAAATGCTTCAACAACGTCAAGGCGCTTCAGCAGCTTGACGCGCTTCTGACCCTGCTGTGTTGTGGCAAGCTCCTCTTTCAGTTCATTGGAGAGCTTTTCGAGGTCGATTTCCTGGAGCAGCTCCTTGATAGCCTCTGCGCCCATGCCTGCCTTGAAGTCGGAGCCGTACTTCGTGCGGAAGTTTGCGTACTCCTTCTCCTCCAGCAGCTGGTTCTTGCTCAGCTCCTTTGCTTCTCCCGGGTCTATAACGATATACTTTGTGAAATAAAGCACCTCTTCCAGTCTTTTCGGAGAGATATCCAGCACCTGACCTATGCGTGAAGGCGTGCCTTTGAAATACCAGATGTGGGAAACGGGTGCGGCAAGCTCAATGTGACCCATGCGCTCGCGCCTTACCTTTGCCCTTGTTACCTCAACGCCGCACTTCTCGCAGATCTTTCCCTTGAAGCGTATGCGCTTGTACTTGCC
>CAYRLM010000256.1:0-2677 GCA_964425035.1 uncultured Ruminococcus sp. | reverse complement strand
CTGCCTTTGCTTTTTTCGCAATTACCCCTTGACAAAAGGTAAAACAGGTGTTATAATCAATATATAATATGTTGAAATGCGACGATAGGAAACAAAACCCTGACGCACTTCCAGAGAACCGGCGGTCGGTGCGAGCCGGCAGAGCTGCAGGGTCATAGCTCCTCCTTGAGCAGAACGGCTGAACAAGAGCGGATTTCCGCAGCTTAACTAGGCTGTTACGGGTTCTCCCGTTACAGAGAGGCACATTGTCTGATGTGACCGAGTGGGCGGTTTTTCCGTCAACGAGAGTGGTACCGTGGAGTATTCAGCTTCATCTCTTGATTGAGATGAGGCTTTTTTGTTTTGCGGTGATTTTGCGCAGTAAAGGCGCAGGGCTTTGCCCGGAAAGGAAAGATATCATGACGCAGGCGAACAAATACGCAAGAAGATATTTCATGCCCCCATTCAGATGTATGGACTGGGCTGAAAAGGACTACATCGACAAAGCTCCCAAGTGGTGCAGCGTTGACCTGAGGGACGGTAATCAGGCGCTTATTATACCGATGAGCCTTGATGAGAAGCTGGAATTCTTCGCAAAGCTGGTAGAGGTCGGCTTCAAGGAGATAGAGATAGGCTTCCCCGCCGCCTCCGAAACGGAATACGAGTTCTGCCGCACGCTTATCGAGAAGAACCTTATCCCCGATGACGTTACCGTTCAGGTACTTACCCAGAGCCGAGAGCATATCATCAAAAAGACTTTCGAGGCACTGGACGGCTGCAAGAACGCCATAGTACATCTGTACAACTCCACATCGGTGGCTCAGCGAGAGCAGGTTTTCCGCAAGAGCAGGGAGGAGATAATCGACATCGCCGTCACCGGCGCAAGGCTGCTCAACGAATATCGCGAAAAAACGCCGGGGAATTTCCGTTTTGAATATTCCCCCGAAAGCTTCACGGGCACCGAGCCGGAATTTGCCGCAGAGATATGCAATGCGGTAATCGACATCTGGAAGCCCACACCGGATTGGAAGGCTATCATCAATCTTCCCGTGACGGTGGAGGAGAGCCTGCCGCATGTTTACGCCCAGCAGGTGGAATATATGTGCAAGGTGCTTCATAACCGTGACAGCCTTGAGATATCGCTGCACCCGCACAACGACCGCGGCTGCGGCATAGCCGACACAGAGCTGGGGCTTCTTGCGGGCGCTGACCGTGTCGAGGGAACTCTGTTCGGAAACGGCGAGCGCACGGGCAACGTGGACATAGTTACCGTTGCGCTGAACATGTATTCCCACGGCGTTGAGCCGAACCTTGACCTCAGCAATCTGCCCGAGCTGGCTTCAATCTACGAGCGGCTCACAAGAATGCACGTTTACGAGAGAATGCCTTACAGCGGTCAGCTTGTGTTCGCAGCGTTCAGCGGTTCTCATCAGGACGCAATAGCAAAGGGCATGAAGTGGCGAGAGGAGAAAGACCCGGAGCACTGGAACGTACCCTATATCCCGATCGATCCGCACGATATCGGCAGAGAGTACGAGGGCGACGTTATACGCATAAACAGCCAGAGCGGAAAGGGCGGCATAGGCTTCCTGATGGAGCAGACCTATGGCATTGTTATGCCGCCGAAGATGAGAGAGCATTTCGGCTATGCGGTGAAGAGCGTTTCCGACCACCTGCACAAGGAGCTTCACCCGAATGAGATATACGACATTTTCACCTCGACCTATCTTGAACCGAAGGGAGCGCTGAAGTGCATTGAGGCGCACTATACCCAAGGCGACCAGATAACGGCAGCGGTTACCGCCGAGATAAACGGGGCGAAGCGCACATGGGAGGGAATAGGCAACGGTCGTCTTGACGCCGTTTCCAATGCGTTCAAGAACGGGCTTGGCATAGACTATCATATTGCGACCTACACGGAGAATGCGTTGGAGCAGTCCTCAAAGTCAAAGGCGGCGGCGTATATCGGCATTAACAAGCCCGATGGTTCGGTAAGCTGGGGCGCAGGTATAGATACGGATATCATCAGCGCTTCCATCAAGGCACTGGCGGCGGCGGTGAATAATTCGGGACTTATATAATATATATTCGGGCGCACTTCGGTGCGCCCTTTTATATTATGTCGGAAAATAATTTTTTTGATTTTCATGTCCGAAGTGTTGAAAAATACGACGGAATATGTTATACTATATGTAGACATTACAACAAGAAAGAGAGTGATATATCAGCATGAAGTGTCCCGAATGCGGCTGCGAGGAGAGCAAGGTAATTGACTCGCGCCCGACCGAAAACAAGGTGCGCCGACGCCGCGAATGTATCCAGTGCGCATACAGGTTCACAACCTACGAGATCATCGAGGATATTCCCCTGATGGTAATAAAGAAGGATAATTCCATCGAGCCGTTTGACAGGCAGAAGCTTGTGGACAGGCTTTGCAGGGCTGCGGTCAAGCGTCCGGTCAAGCTGGAAACAATAGAGAATATGGTCGAGGAAATCGCCGCGGAGCTGAAAAATTCACTCCAGCGAGAGGTAACGTCGGAAAAAATCGGCGAGTTGGTGCTGCATCGGCTGAAGAATATAGATGTTGTTGCGTATATCAGATTTGCTTCCGTTTATAAAGACTTCAACGATGTTGACGGCTTCGTCAGGATAATTTCCGAGCTTCAGGAAAATCAGTGAATATGACATGGGCTTCACG
>CAYRLM010000255.1:0-2678 GCA_964425035.1 uncultured Ruminococcus sp. | reverse complement strand
AATCGCCGAAATATAATCTTCTAAATCGCAACAGGTATCTTATCCGTGAACTCATGATACTTATAGTCCACCGCCGTAAAGCTGTTCTTGGTGAATTTGTAGAAATCGGTGATATCCTCCACCCGCATTTCCGGGGCAGGGTAGGGCTTCTTTTCAATCAGCCGCTTCACGGCGTCCACATGGCGGTCGTAGATATGGGCGTCCGCAATGACATGCACAAGCTCGCCGGGAACAAACCCCGAAGCCTTCGCGAACATTATCAGCAGCGCCGCATACTGGCACACGTTCCAGTTGTTTGCGGTCAGCATATCCTGCGAACGCTGGTTCAGAATGGCATTCAGCCTGTTTCCGCTCACGTTGAAGGTAACGGAATAGGCGCACGGCGCCAGCCGCATTTCGCTGAGATCGGCGTGGTTGTAGGTATTTGTCATGATACGGCGGCTGACGGGGTCGTGCTTCAGGTCGTAAAGCACCTTGTCCACCTGGTCAAACTCTCCCTCCGGATAATGATGCTTCACTCCGAGCTGATAGCCGTAAGCTTTGCCTATCGTTCCGTTTTCGTCCGCCCATGCGTCCCATATATGGGAACCGAGCTCCGACACCCTGTTGGATTTCTTCTGATATATCCAAAGTATCTCGTCGATAGCCGAGCGGTAATACACCCGGCGCAGCGTCATCAGCGGAAATTCCTTCTGCAAATCGTACCTGTTGACGATACAGAATTTTTTTATGGTATGCGCCGGAGTTCCGTCCTCCCAGTGAGGGCGCACATTGTATCCCTCGTCCGATACGCCGTTTTCGAGAATATCTCGGCAGTTCCCGATAAAAAGCTCATCTGCCAGACTCATATCGCCCTCCTGCTCCGGCGGGCAAAAAAGCCCGAACCACTGTCCCGCCTGCAAAGCAGGCTGTTATAATCCGTTTTTTGCCTCGGCTTAAAGGGGACTGCGCAGCCCCACCGAGGCAAAAAAATCTGCCGTGCCGACCCGTACCGTCAGACTATATCCTGCTGAAAATAGACGAAGCCGAAAGATCCACGTTCTCGAAATCCACTCTCTCCAGCATGGAGAAGCCGCTCGTCCTGCACATGCTGATGAGCTTCGAGCCGTTGCTCTCCGCATACTTTCTGACCTGCTCCAGCAGCTCCTCCGCTCCCGACGGGAAACCGGGGACTTCTCCCTCCGCCGCCTTTCTGGAAGCTCCGTCTGCGTCAATGTCGAGAGGGAACAGCCCGTCCCAGCCGTACAGATATATCTCGCCGAACCCCATATAAAGCGCCAGCTGTATCATCACATACATCGGGAACAGCTTTGCGGTATCGAACACGCTCTCCGCCTGACCGAAGGTCGGCAGACCGCTGATAAGCCCTTCGCCCAGACCGTTGAAATAGGTCGGCTTCTTCTTGAACTTGTCCTCGAACACCTTTATGCGCCCGTCAACGAAGCACTCCATGCCCTCGATGTACTTTCCGTTTCCGAGATAGGAGGAAGTTTCCGTCAGCACATAGAATTCCGGACGCTGCGGCGTTCTGGTGAAGAAATCGCAGAACTCGTTGCCCGCAAACGCATGTTCGTTCATCAGCCCGTTCAGCTCGTCAAGCTTCGCCCCGGTAGTGCCGAGAATAAAGCACCTCTGACCCTTCATTTTGTTCTTGTACGAGGCAAGCTGCTGCGCCGTGGCGCTTTCCATTCCTCCCGCGCGCTTTCCGTCGGCGGCAAGAGCCTTTCCAAGCTTCATGCCGGACATTGTCATGCCAAGCCCCGACGGTTCGTTCATCTCGCAGTAGCCGTTCTCGGTAAAGCCGCACTGATTTCTCAGCACCGCAGCTATCTGTGCGGAAGTCCCCTGAACCCCCGCCATACCCGCCAGCTGTACCTCCAGAGGGGTAAACGGCGCCAATATCAGCACATAGAACGAAGCGGACTTGCCGTTAAGCTCGCCGATGAACCTGATGTCCTGCTCCTCGGAAACTCCGCCCTCCGAAGCGGTTGCACGGAATGCGGTGTCAGGCACCTTAACGTCTTTCATGCGCAGCTGCCCCAGCGCCTGCAAAAGTATGTCATATTCCTCGCCGTCACCGATAATAACCAGCTTCTTCTGCCCGATCTTCTCGATGTTCTTGATGATATGAGTTTTGTAGGCGGAAAGCTTGCCTTTCTTCATACCGTCGTTCGACAGATATTCTTTGTAGTCCATTTCCAAATCCCCCTATGCTGTTATACAGCCGACCGTATATTGGGGCTCTCTAAAAACCGGGACACAAAAAATTTTATGCGAATGAGGTTTTTAGAGATTCCCCGTTGCTTTTATCGGAACTCCGTGTTCCGGGACGAACGTTATTCGCTCAAAAGGAACATATCGTAAATTACCTTGACGGCTTTCTCGAAATCAGCCGCCTCGATACCTACGATAATATTCAGCTCGCTTGAACCCTGATCTATCATTCTGATGTTGATATTCGCATGAGAGAGCGCCGCAAACACTCTTGTGGCAGTACCTTTCACGGAGCGCATTCCGCGGCCCACAACTGCGATAAGCGCCAGCCCGTCGATTATCTCGAAATGATCCGGCTTTACCACCTCTACAAGCCTTTCCGTGAGCGCCTCGCGCTGACCGTCCAGTTCGGACGTATTGACGACAACGCTGACGGTATCTATTCCGGTAGGCATATGCTCCGG
>CAYRLM010000254.1:0-2738 GCA_964425035.1 uncultured Ruminococcus sp. | reverse complement strand
TCAGCCGATAAGCGATTTGAGATAATCCGTCAATTCATTTGCCGCTATCTGCTGAGAAGCCTCCGTGGGGTGCCAGTCTGCGGCGTAGCCGTTGGTGTTCCCGTCCTGCTGTGAGAGCTGGAGCGAAGAAACATTGGTATCTCCGGTTTCCTCAATGTATTCCGTCACAGCACGCTCAACGCCGTTCTTGTAGAGTGTAGCCCCCATTACGCCGAGAGCGCAGACAATGTGCGCATTCGGGTTCTTTTCACGAACCGCCTTTATAAACTCCTTGTAGCCGTCGGCATATTCCAGCACACGTTCCTTGTCCGAGCCGGTATAGCTTGCGTCGTTCGTTCCGAGATTAATTACCACAAAATCCGGCTGGAACTTGCTGAAATCCCACTCCAGCTCCTCAATGTTGAAGCCGTTGTAATTGCCCCAGGACTTCGCCACCTTGTCGTAAACGTCCGGAACTCGCTGGCTTGTCTGCTTTGTGCCGTTGTCGGTATAGCCGGAAATAATGCCGTTTCCGCTGTATGATACCAGACTGTAATCTGCGTCCAGCGCCTCTGCGGTCTTGAACGCATACGCCTTTGTGGCGTCCTCCGTGGTCGTCTTGAAGTGGTGATCCTTGTCGGGGTCGTCCACGCCGTAGCCGCAGGTTATCGAGTCGCCTATGAACTCTATCTTGAGCGCTTTCTCGGCAGTGGGAGCAAGTCCTCCAACGGAGTTTACATTTATGCTCTTTATGCCCATGGTGGACTCCTGCGCCTCGGACAGCTTCAGCAGCTTAACGGTGGTTTCGGCGGGTTCGTCGGAAGAGAAAACCGTCACGGTCTTTTCCGCAGAGTCAACGATGTCGTCAACTGTGCGTTCGCCGTTAATGTACACCGCAAATCTGGGGGTCTTTTCGGAGTTGGAATACATGCTGTCCCCTACCAGCGTAAAGGAAGCGCTCGTACCCGTAAAGGTGAACTCAACGCCGCTTGCGGACAGCGCCAGCCAGCGTATACCCTCATATTCGGCAGTTCTCCCGATAAGCTTCACATTCTTCTCGTTTGCCGAAAATGTCTTTTCTGATAGTGTCATATCGTCCTCCGATGTGATTTGTGTGTTATTTTCCGTCTCGGAAATTCCGGAGTCGGGCTCCGCAGTGCTGCCGCCGCACCCGGTCAGCAGCATTACAAGCGTGATTATTACGGATAACGCAGATTTCTGAAATGTCATAACAGACCCTCCGAAAATAAAGCCGCCCGTCGCGGCCTTGTCAGGAAACCCTGACCATCGCCGGACGGACGGTCTGAATTAACAGCGGCACGAAATTTGCCGTGCCGCATTAAGCTTCTGTTGTTCCGGCAGCTCAAACGCCAAATCTGATGGTGTTTACCTTAACGCCGGGGCCCATTGTGGAAGAAACAGTGCAGCTCTTGATATACTGACCCTTTGCAGCTGCAGGCTTAGCCTTTGCTACGGCGTCCATGAGAGCGTTGAAGTTCTCCTCGAGCTTTTCAGCGCCGAAAGAAGCCTTGCCGATAGGGCAGTGAATAATGTTAGCCTTGTCGAGACGGTACTCAATCTTACCTGCCTTAGCGTCCTGAACAGCCTTAGCGACATCAGGAGTAACCGTACCCGCCTTAGGGTTAGGCATAAGTCCTCTCGGACCGAGAACCTTACCGAGTCTGCCGACAACGCCCATCATATCGGGAGTAGCGATAACAACCTCGAAATCCATCCAGCCGCCTGTAATCTTGGCAACTGTGTCATTATCTGCGATATAGTCTGCTCCTGCAGCCTCTGCGTCCTTTGCCTTCTCAGGCTTGCAGAATACAAGAGTTCTTACAGTCTTACCTGTACCGTTAGGCAGTACAACTGCGCCGCGAACCTGCTGGTCAGCGTGACGGGAGTCAACGCCCAGACGAATGTGCAGTTCAATCGTTTCATCAAACTTTGCCTTAGCAGTCTTGCATACCAAATCAAGAGCTTCGTTAGATTCGTAAACCTTGGAAGAATCAACGAGCTTTGTGCTTTCAACGTACTTCTTACCGTGTTTCATTTATTATCCTCCTTGTGGTCAAACGGAAAAATCCTCCCACTGTAATATTAGTCAACTACCTCTACGCCCATAGAACGAGCCGTACCGGCGATCATAGACATAGCTGTTTCGATTGTTGCGGCATTGAGGTCGGGCATCTTTGTCTCTGCGATTTCCTTAACCTGAGCCTTTGTAATCTTTGCAACCTTTGTCTTATTGGGAACACCCGAGCCGCTCTCAATCTTGCAAGCCTTCTTGATAAGAACGCTGGCAGGGGGAGTCTTGGTGATAAATGTGAAGCTTCTGTCTGCGTAAACTGTGATAACAACAGGGATAATAAGACCTGCCTTATCCTTTGTACGCTCGTTGAATTCCTTTGTGAACGCCATGATGTTCACACCGTGCTGACCCAGTGCAGGACCAACAGGGGGAGCAGGCGTAGCCTTACCGGCAGGAATCTGTAATTTGATAAATCCTGTAACCTTCTGTGCCATGATAATCAACCTCCATAAAAGTTTAAGAAGAAATTATTGAATTTTGCGAATAGCGTTTATCTCCAAAGTGGTAGGCGTAGCTTCTCCGAACATGCTGTAAACATCGACAACCGCAGTCATTCTTTCCGTGTCGATTTCTTTTATAACGCCCTCGAAGCCTTCAAGGACACCTGCCTTGATAACAACTCTTTCGCCAATCTCAAAGGAAATTTTCGTCTCCTTTGAAGTGT
>CAYRLM010000253.1:0-2741 GCA_964425035.1 uncultured Ruminococcus sp. | reverse complement strand
TACGCCGACAAGCCCAAGTTCGACAACAGCCGCCGCCCCAGACGCAGCGGAAACGACCGCGGCGAGCACAGAGGCAGCGGGAATACAAGGAACTACCGCCAGTCCACGGGTTTCTCCACAAGCTTTGAGCGGGAATACAAGCGCAGAAGCTATGAGCCCGACGAGAACGCTGACGCAGGCGAGTTCTCCAAAGAAACGGTTGACGCAGAAAAGAATGCATCGCTTTACGGAAAAATTGAGCTTTGATATTCCGGAATTATAAAACATAAGGGAGAGCAAATAACGCTCTCCCCTTTTTTTGCCTCTGTAAATTGAACTATCCGTACAAAGTAAAAACAGCGCCCGCTGCGGGACGCTGAATTTTTTTCCTTACTGGTGCGACGGACGGTGTGACACGCAGGCTATCGCCTCTGCCACAGCAATGTTAAGATCAATGTTATTCTGTCTGATAAGAGCGTCTACTTTAGAATATAGCTCGCCGTTGTGGGTGCTGACGTAACGAGATGGAAGCTTGTTCAGAGCCAGTGCCGTCATATCCTCCATACAGCGTTCACATTTGCAGCAGGTTTCACCCACCAGCATTTCATTCAGCCGATCTTTGACGATATTTTCCATGATGTTAACCAATGCCATACAGTACCCCTTTCTCAATAAATTTTCAGTGGACAATATTATTCTACAATAAAAAGTCGTATTTGTCAATAGAACAGTAAATTTTTTTACAATTTTCAGAAAAAGATCAGAACTGCGTATTTATTGACGAGCTTTGCGGAAAATAGTCCAAAAAGCGCAAAGGAGAAAATTCTATGAATATATCAAACGAAGAATACGGAGAACTTACCAAAAAGCGCTCCGACAATTCAAAGCTGTACAAAACCGTTCCGATGGCGTTTCTTATCGGGGGAATTATATGCACGCTGGGCGAAGCGCTGCTGAATGTTTACGAAACGGCAGGGCTGAGCGAGAACGCAGCGGCGGCGCTGACTTCAATGTCGCTGGTGTTCCTGAGCATACTGTTTACCGGGCTGCAATGGTACGACAGAATAGCGCAGCACGCCGGTGCAGGTACACTGGTGCCTATCACAGGGTTTGCGAATGCGGTGGCTTCTCCGGCGCTGGATTTCAAGAGCGAGGGCTATGTGCTGGGACTGGGCGCAAAGATGTTCGTTATCGCCGGGCCTGTGATAGTCTACGGCATAAGCGCCTCGGTTGTGTATGGAATTATCTACTATATAGTGGGCTTATTCATGAAGTGAGGTGTGGATATGAAATATTGCGAGGGAAGGACAATGTGCTTCCGCAAGCCATCCATACTGTCGTTTGCGGCGGTAGTGGGAAAGGCGGAGAACGAGGGGCCTTACGGCGGCGAGTTCGACGAGGTGATAGAGGACAACAAGGGCGGCGCTGACACATGGGAACAGGCGGAGGCTCTATTCCAGCGGAGAGCGGTGGGGCATGTCATGCGAAAGGCGGAGCTTACCCCGGACAGGATAGACCTTGTGATAGCCGGCGACCTGCTCAATCAGTGCGTGGGCAGTTCCTACGGGCTTAAAGATTACTATATGCCGTTTCTGGGAATATACGGCGCTTGCTCCACTTTTGCGGAGGGGCTGCTGCTGTCGGCTGCGATGGTGAACGCCGGGTACACGGACACGGCAATAGCAAGCACCTCTTCGCATTACAGCACGGCGGAGCGTCAGTTTAGGTTTCCGCTGAATTACGGCGGCGTGCGAACGCCTACCTCCCAGTGGACAGCCACCGCCGCAGGAGCGGCTCTGGTAGGCTCAAGCGGAAAGCCGCCGTTCATACGGGCGGCTACAATAGGAAAAATAGAGGACATGGGCATATGCGACCTGAACAACATGGGTGCGGCGATGGCAGGTGCGGCTTATGACACGCTGACCCGTCACATGAAGCACCGAGGAACTCACCCGCAGGATTACGACCTGATAATCACCGGAGATCTCGGACAGGTGGGCAGCGACCTGCTGTACGACCTGTTTCAGCGCGACGGTGTTGACATGAAATCCCACCACAAGGACTGCGGACTGCTGCTCTACGACCGGGCGGTGCAGGACGTACACGCCGGCGGCTCCGGCTGCGGCTGTTCGGCGGCGATGATGTGCGGACATTTTCTCAAGCGTGTGAAATCCGGAGAGATGAAGCGCATTCTCTATTGCGCCACGGGAGCGCTGATGTCGCCCACAATAGTTCAGCAGGGCGGCAGCATACCGGGAATAGCGCACTGCGTGGAAATCTCATCGGAGGCAGGAGGTTAATATGGATATGTTTCTTGAGTATTTATGGGCGTTTCTTATCGGGGGAGCATTCTGTGCGGTTGGTCAGCTTCTGATAGACCTGACCAAGCTCACCCCGGCGAGAATACTTGTGAGTTATGTCGTTGCGGGAGTAGCACTCGGCGCTGTCGGGGTTTACGACCCGCTGGCGGAGTTTGCGGGGGGCGGTGCGACAGTCCCGCTGACGGGCTTCGGTAATCTGCTGGCAAAGGGCGTGCGTGAGGCGGTAGACCAGAAAGGACTTCTGGGAGCTTTCACCGGGGGATTTACCTCGGCAGCCGCAGGCATTACGGCGGCAATATTCTTCGGGCTGATAGCTGCGCTGTGCTTCAAGAGCGGCTCGAAGATAAACGAAACTTGACAAAAAGAGCCGAACACGGCGTGTCCGGCTCAGCTTGTCGAAAAACCCCGCCGCAGCGGAATAAAAGTTTTCGGTCCAGCCTT
>CAYRLM010000252.1:0-2745 GCA_964425035.1 uncultured Ruminococcus sp. | reverse complement strand
TTTTCCCCCGATTCGCAGACGATAGTCTGCGAATAAAGACTTTATAGACAGACTATAATAAACGCTATGCGTTTATTATATCATCTTTAAGATATCTTGTCAATATCCGCCCCCAACACAAAATGCGCCCCGTTCGGAGCGCATTGATATTGTGTATCATTGATATGTATCAAAATCAGTTCAGCGGCTTACCGCAGACGGCACAGAACTTAGCACCGGGCTTAACCGGATTTCCGCAGCCGGGGCAAACAGCCGCCTGAGGAGCTTCCGCCTGTACGGGCGCTGCGGTCTGTACGGGAGCTTCCGCCTGAACGTTCTGAACGGGTGCAGGCTGCTGGTACTGCTGAGGTGCGGGAGCGGACTGCTGATACTGCGGCTGGGGAGCAGGCTGCTGATATTGCTGCTGAGCCGGCTGCTGGTACTGCTGAGGAACAGGCTGCTGATACTGCTGCGGAGCCGGCTGCCGATACTGCGGCTGAGCGAACTGACCGGGCTGCTGATACTGCGGCTGAGGCGGCAGCACGGGAATCTTCACGGGCTCAACCTTAGGCTCTTCGGCAGTTTTGTTGTCGATGTCTATTCCGGCGTTCTTGCGTGCCGCCATAACAAGCTCATAGGCAATGCGCAGAACAACGTTTCCGAAAACGGATATGCCGATAAACGCATTGATAGCCGAGAAGCCGAACAGCGGGAAAAGAGATATGCCAAGGAATAATAAGTAAACGGCGCCCGCATAATATGCGCCCTTTATAAATCCTGCCGGCAGGAAGTGCTGACCGTTTGCAAACTTCGATATCTTGTCTGCATTGGGATCTTTTGATTTAGGCCCGAAAACCAGCTTGTGCAAAACTGCGCCGACAACAACCGCTGCGACAGCGCCAACCAGCGTCAGCACAAAGTTTGCGGTGAAAGCGTTCTGGATATTCTCTAATATCTCATACACTGAATCTAAACCATACATAAACATACCTCTCAATTCGTGTTAATTATTCGGGCATTAATCCGCCCGCCAAAGCTTTTTACTCTATAATTATATCATATGTGACAGAAAAATGCAATATATTTTCGAGTTTTTTTACAAATTCCCCTTAGAAATATCAAACGGCGTGGATTGATATACGAAATAGTTCAGCCAGTTTGTGTAAATCAGGGTGGAATGCGCGCGCCATTTAAGCACGGGCTGCTTTGTCGGGTCGTCGTCCGGGAAGTAGTGCGCAGGTATCTTCGGGTTCAGACCTTTGTCAAGGTCACGCTTGTACTCCAGCGCCAGCGTGTCTGCGTCATATTCCGAATGCCCGGTGATAAAGAACTGACGGCTGTCCTCGCTGCACACCGCATACACCCCCGCCTCTGCGGACACCGCCATAACCTTGAGCTGCGGTATTTTCTCGATATCCTCTCGGCGGCACTCCGTATGGCGGGAATGCGGCGCCCAAAACTCCCCGTCAAAGCCCCTGAACAGACGTGATTTCGGTGTCAGCAGCGTGTGCAGGAACACTCCCGACAGCTTCTCCGGCAGCGGATATTTCGGTATGCCGTAATGATAGTACAGCGCCGCCTGCGCCGCCCAGCAGATGTGGAAGGTCGAATGTACATGCGTCTTTGTCCACTCCATTATGCCGCATATCTCGTCCCAGTAATCCACGTCCTCGAACTCCAAATGCTCCACAGGCGCACCGGTAATGATGAACCCGTCAAAATTCATGTCCTTTATCTCGTCAAAGGTCTTGTAGAAATTCAGCAAATGCTCGCTGGAGGTGTTCCTGCTGGTATAGGTGGAGGTCTGCACCAGAGTAACCTCTATCTGCAGCGGCGTATTTGACAGGCTGCGGAGTATCTGCGTTTCCGTTGCGACCTTCGTCGGCATAAGGTTAAGTATGCCAATCTTCAAAGGTCTTATGTCCTGATGGAGCGCACGATGCTCCGTCATGACGAATATATGTTCGTTTTCAAGAACAGACCGGGCAGGAAGCCCGTCAGCAATTTTTACAGGCATTTAGTTGTCCTTTCGCAAAACACGTCGGAAAATCCACGGCGGAACCTTTCCGGCGGTCTGAATTGTCTGCCTCGCAGACAAAAGGTTTTCGGCGTGTTAAGTTTTATATAGTATAATAAGATAAGCGTGCGGATTAATCGCTCCGCAAATCTCACCGTTCCTTCGCAGCGTCACAGCGGCTGTCCGCCGCAAAAGAACCGTATCTGAAAAAATTCAGCCAGAATGTCAGACCTGCCAGCGCCAGAGCGCAGCCAAGCCCGGTATAGAACACTGCGATAAAAACGTCGGGAGCAAGCCCCGATGCCCGCAGCCCTATTCCGCCGCCCATCATAAAAGCCATTATAAGGTATGATTTGAGGTCAAAGAAATTCCAGAACGGACGGCGCTCCTCCCGATATGCAGCAATACGCCTTGTGTGCTTTCCGCACATTTTCAGGAACATAAAGCCGAACGCACAGAAAACCGCCGCCGACAGCAGAATATGCACAGCGCTTATCTGCGGCAGAAGCCGGTACGAAAGCACGCCCAGCCTTGCGACATTGACCCCTGCGGCAAGCCACACGCACCCGGCAACGGCAATAAGCGTACGTTTTTTCACACAAAATAACGACTTCTTCATAAAAATGTCACCTATGCCCTCTCGTCTAAAGCCTGCTTATTAAAATCCGTTTTTTCATCGGCAAAACAAGTGCGCCCTGCGTTTATTCAGCTTGTCGATAAAGTCATTTTCCGCAGGAAAATGACCGATT
>CAYRLM010000251.1:0-2807 GCA_964425035.1 uncultured Ruminococcus sp. | reverse complement strand
CACGCAGCAAAACCGACGGTTTTGCGAATGTGCAAGGACTTTTGATATAGTTGATTATATCATATTTGTGGTATTTATTCAAGAGCTTTTATAATTTTCGACAAAAAATTGAAAATTCATCAATCGAAACTAGGCAATATGCACAAAATTTACACGGGTTACACAAAGCTGTGAAGTATTTAACCTTCAATAACAGAAAGCGAATGTCCGTTTTCGGGGGAAAACCTTTCCGCCAAGCCCGGCGAAGCTATCAGCCGTCCGTCGTCCGTAATGAGCAGCATATCAAAATCGCCGTATTCCCGCCAGAATTCACACGCCTTTTCCTCGCCCATGACAAGGAGAGCGGTGGACAGTGCGTCGCACCGAATGCCGCTTTTGCCCACGACAGTTACCGACGCAACGCCGTTTTCGGAGGGATACCCGGTCGCAGGGTCGATTATGTGGTGGTAAGTCTTTCCGTCCTCTGCGGTAAAGCAGCGCTCGTATTTCCCGGAGGTCACCACAAACTCGTCCTGCGCTGTGAGTATGCCGGCGTATGCCGAGGTGTCGCCGGGGTCTGTAACCGCAACTCTCCACGGCGTTCCGTCCGGCTTTGCGCCTATTGCACAGACATTCCCGCCGAGGTTAAGTATCGCAGAGGAAATGCCGTTTTCGTGAAGTATCTCTGCGGCGCAGTCCCCGGCGTAGCCCTTTGTCAGCGCACCGAGGTCTGCTTTGAAGCCCTCGGGCAGGGTGATGAACCCGTCGGAAAGCTCCACCCGTGTGTAGTCGGTGAGCGCCAGCAGCGAGGAAAGCTCCTGCTCGTCGGGAACTCTGTTTTCTCCGGTTGTGAAGCCCCATGCGCTTACCACGGGGTATATCGTGATATCCAGAGCGCCGGAGGTCTGCTGCGATATTTCCAGCGATTCGGCGATGATATTCTGTGCGTCCTCACACAGCTTCACCGGCTGACCGTCCGCGGAATTTACACGGCTGATATCGCTTTCCGGTATGGTTACCGAAAGCTCCCGCTCCAGTGTGTTTATCCGTGCGGATACTTCTGCGAGGGCTTCTTCGGCGTTCTCTCCGTAAGCCGTCATGGACATAAGCGTATTCATCGAGTACATTTCAAGGGAATGTGCCTGCTGACTGCCGCACCCTGTCAGCGTAATTGCGGCCAGCGCCATTGCCTGAAGCAGTCGTCTTTTTTTCATAGATAAGCCTTTCGTGATTGGAATATGTATAAAATTCTCTGCGTTTTCCGATACGCGCGGAGCATATCTCCGATTTGCGCAGCCATGCTTTTATTATAGCATTTGGGCGAGGGAAAGTCAAACGGGGGTAAATCAGTAATTTTGTGCCTCATTCCCCTTGAAAAAAAAAGAAATATATGCTACAATAAAATAGCAGTAATTTTTACCCTGAAAGGACGTTATATCATGAATATTCTGGTAGTTGGCGGCGGCGGACGCGAGCATGCGATAATAGCAGCGCTGGCAAAGTCGCCCAAGGTGGATAAGATATGGGCAGCGCCGGGTAACGGCGGCATTTCCGCATTGGCTGAATGCTTCCCGGTCAAGGCGACCGACCTTGACGGCATACTGGAGCTTGCGAAAAAGCTTATGCCGGACTATGTGTTCGTAGCGCCGGACGACCCTCTGGTCATGGGCATGGTTGACAGGCTCAACGAGGCAGGCTTCAAAACCTTCGGGCCCAAAGCAAACGCAGCTATCCTCGAGGGCAGCAAGGTGTTCTCAAAAGCGCTGATGAAGAAATACGGCATACCCACAGCCGCATACGAAACCTTTACGGACGCCGACAAGGCTATCGAATACATAAAGGCGCAGAACAGCTATCCTGCGGTCATAAAGTGCGACGGTCTGGCTCTCGGCAAGGGCGTTATCATTGCCAAGAATTTTGAGGAAGCTGTTGCTGCCGTGAACTCCATGCTGCTGGACGGAAAGTTCGGAAAATCTGGCAGCGAGATAGTTGTGGAGGAATTCATGACAGGCCCGGAGGTAACGGTGCTTGCTTTCACCGACGGAAAGACCGTAAAGCCGATGATTTCCTCTATGGATCACAAAAGAGCCAACGACAACGACGAGGGGCTGAATACCGGCGGAATGGGAACTATCGCACCGAATCCCTGCTACACGGAAGCGTTCAGGGCGGAGTGTACGGAGAAGATATTCAAGCCCACCATTGCCGCAATGCAGGCGGAGGGACGTCCGTTCAAGGGCTGTCTTTACTTCGGGCTTATGCTCACCCCGAACGGCGCTAAGGTGGTAGAATACAACTGTCGCTTCGGCGATCCCGAAACGCAGGTGGTGCTTCCTCTGCTGGAAACCGACCTTGCGGATATCATAGAGGCGGTTTGGGAGGAAAAGCTTGACCGTCTTGACATCAAGTGGAGCGATAAGTCCTGTGCATGCGTGGTAATCGCAAGCGGCGGCTATCCCGAGAAATACGACACAGGCAAGGAGATAAGCGGTCTTGATGAAAAGGGTCAGTCGCCTCTGGCTTATGTTTATCATGCCGGAACAAAGCTTGAAGGCGGAAGATATTACACCGCAGGCGGCAGAGTGCTTGGCGTTACGGCAACCGGCAGTAATCTCTGCGAGGCTCTTGACAAGGCATACAAGGCGGTTGATACCATCACATTTGATAAGGCGCATTACCGTAAGGATATAGGTCAGCGTGCGCTGAAAGCGCTTTAATATCCGATGTAACATTAAGCCTTTATAAACCGAAAGCCGGAGGTAAAACCTCCGGCTTTCAGCTTGTCGAAAAACTTCATTTTGCCTGCGAAGCAGGCATTTGAAATCCGT
>CAYRLM010000250.1:0-2838 GCA_964425035.1 uncultured Ruminococcus sp. | reverse complement strand
ATGTCGATAGAGGAGCTGCCGCCGTCCTGCGTTTTCGGCTTGCTGCGGCGCTCCTCCGACTCTCGCTTTGCATCGGCGGTGTTGTATATCCCTGAATTTTTCCAGTTTTCGAGTATTCTGTTGGTATAGCTGAAATTCAGCGACCCGGTCTTGTCCAGCGTAATCTCATACGCCAGTATTATCATGTCCTCGGCGAAGCCCCAGTCCTCAGTCCACTTCTTAATGTAGTTAAGCTGGTTCGGCGAGAATTTCGTTTTCATATCCATTGCACGGCGCAAATTTTCCTCCACGCTGAACCGCTTCTCAAGCTTCAGCAGATGTGCGTCCGCTTCGGCGACGGTGCGTATATTCTCGTTTACCCAGTCCTGCGCTGCGGCAAGAATATAGTTCGGAGTGGTTTTACCCACACGGAAGCAGTATTTCAGCAGCATCAAAGCCACCTCGGCGGGAAGTCCGTAAAAATCCGTCAGCTGAAGCATCATGCGGCTCTCGGTGGTTTTGAGCGCACGGCCGTAAATCACCTGAGCCTGCTTGAGCAGGAAATCCACCGCACTGTCGGTTTTCATGCGCTGCGCAATATCGCCGGAGGTATAAATCACCGCACCTGCGTTTTGATCCGACACCTTGCGCAGGCTTGACCGCTTTTGCTCGGGTTCTGCCTCCGTCAACTCCGGCAGCCGCTCCTGAGAACTTTCGTCAGTGGGGATAAGCTCGCCCTCGTCCATGCGTATTATTCCCCGCTGAAACCAGAACATCGCTGCGTCCTCAAGCTCGCCGTCACGCTTTATGCCGAGGGCGCCGCGAAGCTGCTCTTCCGTGAAGCTCTCTCCGCCGTGCCGCAGCAGATACAGCAGCAGCTTCAGGCTTGCGCCGTCCGCCAGCTTTATATACTTATCAACAACGCCGGTTGGAACGGCAAACACGCTGTTCCATGCGCCCGCGTCCAGTGAATATTTCATTTGCTCACCTTATTTTCTGTTTATCCGTAATTATGCGATATTGTCTATATTATATCACAAAACTACATGGTTTGCAACAGATTTTTCGCCGCTAACACATAAACTCAATAAACAGCGCCGCCAGCTCCCGAATAAAATAATTCGGGAACACCAAAGTCCTTGTGGCTGCGGAATAATGCCCCACCGACAAGCCCAGCCTCCCGGCGTTAATCTCCGCACGGTATTGGTGGAAATCATTGGTCACTACCGCAATATTCTCCGATATGCCGAGCTGCGACAGTATCTGTGCGGAATTGCCGAAATTCTCCGCCGTTGACGTGGAATTTTCCTCTGTATAGATACGGCTTTCCGCTATTCCCTGCGCCATAAGCCACTGCTTCATGCACTGCGCCTCCGTGATGTCCTCGCCCCTGCCCTTGCCTCCCGTGACTATCACCGGGACTTCCTCGTATTCAAGGATAAGCGGCAGCGCTGTGTTAAGCCTGTTCTCAAGCTCGCCGCCCGGCTCGCTGCCGTGTACCTGACAGCCGAGTATCATCACGCAGCTCACCTGCTGCAAAGGTACATCGACATACCTTGCCATATTCACGCAGTTATATCCGCATATCGCCAGAAATGCTGCGGCTGCCGCTCCGAGAAACAGCAGACACAGCTTCCCGGCAGCGCATTTCCACAGCCTGACAATAAGCCTAGAAAGCGTCGGCGCAAATATGCCGCACAGCGCCGTGATAACGCTCAGCAGAACTCCCAGCAGCGTCCCTGCGTTGAAAAATCCCGGCAGACATATCCACACGCAGAATATCGCCGCCAGCAGGACAACCGCCGCACGCACCGGGTGAATTTTCAGAATTTTCACATTTACTCCATATTCCCAAAACGCCCGACATAAATGTCGGGCGCAGCTTGTTGGAAAAAGTACCGTACAGGTGCGATTATGCGATAACCGCCTGTTCGCTCACAGCGACATTCCGAGGGCGAGAGCCTTCATGTTGACGTCGATAAGCTCCGATTTTTTCGGGGGGATTATCTTCTCAAGAGTGGGGCGCACGGCGTCAATTACCGCTATGCCGGTTTCCTTGAGCAGCTTTCCCACCAGAATGATGTTCGCCATGCCCGGAAGTCCGTTCTCTGCGGCAAGCGCCGTAGACGGGATACGGAAGCTGCGGATATCGCTGCGAGTACATTCCTTGGTGACGAGGGTGCTGTCGATTATCGCAATGCCGCCGGGCTTCACGCTGTCGATGAACTTGTCGTAGCTCGGGCCGTTCATTGCAATGAGAATGTCGGGATCCGTTACATACGGAGAACCTATCGGCTGATCTCCCACGCAGACAGCGCAGTTGGCTGTGCCTCCCCGCATTTCCGGGCCGTAGGACGGAAGCCACGAAACCTGCTTGTCCTGATACATGCCGAGATACGCCAGAAGCTTTCCGGCAAAAAGTATTCCCTGACCGCCAAAGCCGGCGAGGATAGTTTCTGTTGTCATCTTATCGCCCCTTCCTTGAATACGCCCAACGGATAATAGGGAACCATGTTCTCCTTGAGCCAGTTTATCGCTTCAACCGGGGATAAGCCCCAGTTTGTCGGACAGGTGGAAAGCACCTCGATGATGGAAAAGCCCTGTTTGTTCTTCTGAAATTCAAAGCCCTTGCGGATAGCCGCCTTTGCCTTGCGGATATTCGCCGGGTCAGTCACCGTCACACGCTCCGCCAGCGCAACGCCGCTCAGTGTGGCAAGCATTTCGCACACTCTCACCGGGAAGCCCTCAACGTCGGTATTTCTGCCGTACGGAGTGGTCTGCGTTATCTGTCCGGGAAGCGTGGTCGGTGCCATCTGTCCTCCCGTCATGCCATATGTAGTGTTGTTTATGAATATAACC
>CAYRLM010000249.1:0-2842 GCA_964425035.1 uncultured Ruminococcus sp. | reverse complement strand
ACCTATGACCCTCTGCTTGTAAGGCAGATGCTCTCCCAGCTGAGCTAAACTTCCACATTCTCTTGTGTATCAAGGCTTCTGTTCCCTGACGACTATTGTATTATACAATATTTTGTCCCGGTTGTCAATAGGTTTTTCAAAGGTTTTTCAAATTTTTTTATTTTTTCTGCGCGTTTGCGGAAGATTTTGCGATACTCTCCCAAATTTTGTGCGATATTGCTTTGTCCGAGGAATATTACGGTGCTGCAGCGGTGATGTTCTGCTGTTCTCGTCCTCACCTCATTCGATTTCCGCAGAAATCTCGGGTGTCACTGCGCATTCCATATTGTCCACAGTTTCTTCAACGGAGCTTTCGGGCTGCTGATTTTCTTCGTCCTCGTCTTTCCACAGACTCTTGTGTTTTTTCACTTTTTCGTTTTGCGCCGCAGCAGCCATGCTCTTCGCCATCTGGTACATTTCCGAGCTGAATTCCAACAGCTTCTGCTCGTCTTTTGCGGGAACCTTATCGCCCCGTGATATTCTTCGGGCAACCTCAAGGCACTTGGAATAATCCTCCGCCTGTTTTGCGGCAGTTTTGCCCTGTCGCTCGACGCTCTCGGCATTCTGAAGCATCATCTTTTGAGCGTTAATGCTCTCCATGGTTTTTGACGCACTGTCGCAGTTCAATTCCACACGGTCGATTGCCTTTCCAAGCTCCGAAGCCTCTTCATCGGTCATTTGAATCTTCCCGTCCTCAAGAGCTTTTTTCTGCTCGTAGAGAGCGTTTCGCTGTTCGTTCAAATCCTTTATCCTTGCGGAATAAATACGGCTCGCCTCTCCTATTTTCACAGAAATCACCACCCGACAAATTAAGTTCCCATATTTATACCTTTACTGTCCGTATGCACAAGGACATTGTAATCTGTAATAAACGCCTTGCGTTTATTATACCATAAATTCGTCAGAATTTATGGTATTGTCCGATATGTGCGGAGGAAAACGAAGTTTTCCGTATGCACAAGGACTTTTAATCTATAATAAACGCCTTGCATTTATTATAACATATTATCCTATTTTTGTCAACCGAAATTTTGTGCAGCTCCGCATAATTATTGCCGTACGGTGCTGCTTTATAAAGGCGGTTGAAGATTGCAGCTGCAATAGATATTGCGGCACTGCAACGGTATTGCGAAAATAGTTCGTTTTCCTCTTGATTTTTCATTGAAATAATGGTAAAATAAAAGAGCAAATATATCCGAACATAGGTAATGTTCACCATAATAATTCCGAGGAGCAAATTTATGACCATAAAGACCTTCAACATCAACTCCGACAAGACCGCCTTTGTCAAGGCGTATCTCCCCGACGCCGTTGCCGGACTTCCGTTCTGCGACAAGCGCCCGGCAGTGCTTATCTTCCCCGGCGGAGGATACGAGTACTGCTCCGACCGCGAGGGCGAGCCGATAGCTTTCCAGTATCTTGCTATGGGCTATGCGGCTTTTGTCGTGACATACGCCTGCAACGAAAAGTTCCCAGAACCGCTGATGAATGCGGCGTACATATTCTACAAGCTGCGCATGAGAGCCGAGGAATTCGGCATAGACCCGCAGAAAATGGCGGTTCTCGGCTGCTCCGCCGGAGGACATCTCGCCGGCTGTCTTGCCACCATGTGGAGCGATGTAATGCTTACAAAAAACATAGGCTGCGAGCCAGAGGATCTCCGCCCGAATGCGGCGGTGCTCTGCTATCCCGTAATAAGCGGCGTGACCGCACCGCACGAGGGCAGCTTCAGGGTGCTTCTCGGCGAGGACGCTTCACGCTCCGACCTGAGCCGCCTGTCGCTGGAGAACCGTGTAACTCCGAAAACTCCGCCCATGTTCATATGGGCTACCGCCAACGACGACTGCGTTTCTGCGCATAATTCGCTGGTTATGGCGAAGGCGTGCGTTTCCAACAAGGTTCCCGTGGAGCTGCACCTGTTTGACGAGGGCCCTCACGGACTTTCCACCTGCGACAAGGCTACCGGCTGGAACGAGGCGTTCTATCTCGATAACGTCCGCCGCTGGATACCGATGTCATGCGAGTTTTTGGCAAAGTACATGAACGTATGATACGCGGAAGGGGGTGAACGCATGATACCCGATAAAGTAGAATACACCTTCGGCGAAAAGATTGCGGAAGCTGTCGGCGGAGCGCTGCTGGCGGCATATGCGGCAGTCATGACGGCTCTGACGGCGCTTGGCGTCACCGGCGGCGGAAGCGTTATCCTGCTTGTTGTCATGCTGATATTGTATGGGATTTTTTCCGTATGCTCGGCATTTCCGCAGTTCACCAACATACTGAGCAAGCCCGAGAACGCCTCCGACCGTGATTTTCACCGGGTAAGGCGAGGCTGCATTGTTTCAAAGCTGGTTCTCGCTTCGGCGGTGTTCCTGCTTTCTCTGCCGTTTTGGGGTTAGCCGCATTGGAGGACGGAATACGGCGCACGGCATATTGCAGGCGGCGGAAATACTCTTGAAAAAACAGACTTACTTATAATTAAGATAAACCGTAAGAAAGGACAAAAGAAATGAAAAAACCATTCGTTACAAAGGAACAGATTGAGGAAATCGCCAAGACCTACCCCACACCGTTTTACGTCTATGACGAAAAGGGTATCAGAGAAACCGCAAGAGCGCTGAACAAGGCGTTCTCATGGAACAAGGGCTTCCGTGAGTATTTTGCGGTAAAGGCTACGCCCAACCCGTTCATCATGAATATACTGAAGAGCGAGGGCTGCGGCTTTGACTGCTCCAGCTATAACGAGCTGCTTCTCAGCGGTCAGATAGGCGCACAAGGTCACGATATCATGTTCAGCTCAAAC
>CAYRLM010000248.1:0-2844 GCA_964425035.1 uncultured Ruminococcus sp. | reverse complement strand
CGCCGCCCCAAACGGCGGCGAAGGAAAAATGCGAGCGTTGGCGGCGGCAGCAGCGCAGCTGCGACTTCAAGCCGCCAATGCAGCTAAAGGGGTTGCGGCGGAGGACGCAAGCGTCCACCTAAAACAAGAGTTTTCCCCCGCTTCGCAGACAATAGTCTGCGAATAAAAACTTTATATCGACAGAATTTTTTACTGTTAAGGGTTTATCTGTTTCAATAAAATTGCCCTCTTGTGACAAGCAGGAGGGTCAATTTTATCCCATCGAAAAATATTTCCCCGGAATATTTCCCCGATAAATTCCCACAATAGATATGTTGAGGCAACACCGCATGATTATTGTCGTGCAATTGCGCCGACAGATTTTTCGTCAGATTGTACAATGAGGACGACGCAAGGCTGGTCTGTCGGTCAACCCCTCCGGCACTTCGTGCCACCTCCCCCACAGGGGGGAGACACGCCTTGCTAGGACGAATTGTGCAGGTTATCCGTAGGATAACCGTTGGCAGGAAAATATGCAAGCAAGTGTGCAGCGTTTTGCGCCTTGCGCATAATGCACAAAGGCGATAGCAGGTAATTGTGCAGTGTTGCCTTAAATTTATCGAAAGGAATGAAGCCATTGAAGAAGTATATAGCCCTTGCCGCCGCCTGCGCCGCAATAATTGCCGGTGTTTCCGCATTGCCCGCCGCCGTGGAAGCGTCAGTCCCTGTCTGTGAAACCGTTACCCCTAAAATCGTGAGTTACAGCGAAACCGTCCGCAGCAGCGGCAGCCTGTCCTACATCGGGCAGAGCGACGTGACCTCTGCCCTGCCGCTGGTGATAAGCAATTTCACCGTGCAGCCCGGTGACGAGGTAACCGCAGGGGAAGTTATCGCCACAATAGACCGCACCGCCAGCGAAACCTTTATCGCAAGCCTCGGTAAGGTGTCGCAGCTTGCCGCAGCCACCGCAAATCTCTCCACCGCAATGTCGCTTATCCCGGACAGCATAACCGCCGACCGCACCGGAAAGGTAATATCCACCGCAGGCAGCGGCGCAGCGGTTGAAGCCGGCGGCAGCATCGCCGCAATAGCCGGAACGGATACCCTTGTGCTGACCGCAGCAGTCAGCGAGCTTAATATCTCACGGATAACCGCAGGACAGCAGGTGCGGTTCACCTTGTCCGCCTATCCCGACGACCCATTCACGGGGACTGTCGCAAATATCGCAGCGGCAGCCAGAAGCCAGTACAGCGGCGCAGTGCTGGAAACGGTGGTTGACGTGACGATAGCCCCTGACAGCAGCGACCCCAGATTATGCCCCGGACTTACCGCAGACGTGGAATTTCTGCTGTCCGACCCTCGGCAGATATGCGTGCTGCCCTACGAAGCCATCGGTCAGGACGACGAGGGGGAATATATCTATGTTTTCGAGAACAACACCGCCGTGCGCCGTAAAATATTCACCGGCGCCGAATTCTCCGACGGAACGGAAATAGTCAAGGGCGCAGACGCCGGGGAACGAGTGCTTCTCGACCCGGACAGCATTTCACTCGGCAGTTATGTGAGGGTAGACGAATGAGCATTGGTTCAACTCTGTTAAGCATTTTCCGCAGCCGCACACGTTCCCTGCTGACTATGACGGGGATTGCCGTGGGGGTATTTTCCGTGGTTCTGGTGTCCACGGTGGGAACCGTGGGAACGGCGCAGGTCAGCGCCACGCTTGTCACCATGGGCGTGGATACGCTGCTGGTTCAGGCAGCGGACAACTCCGTCACCGTGACGATAACCGACGACGATGTTTCGACAGTCCGCCGTGTGGACGGTGTAAACGACGTTATGCCGCTGATGGCTTCCATGACCGAGGCAAAGATGATAGGCAGGCGGCTGGACTGCTATGTCTGGGGCGTGGACAAATCCGCAGACAGGCTGATTTCCCTTCAAGCACAGCACGGCAGATTGGTGAACAACAGCGACTCCGCCGCAGGGCTTAAGGTGTGCGTGATAGACGAGCAGTTTGCGTTAAGCTCCTACGGCAGGAGCAACGTTGTCGGAAAAACGCTGTCGCTGTTTCTCGGCGGAAAATACCACGAGTTCGAGATAATCGGCGTGGCGAAGTCGGGGCTTTCAAGCCTTCAGGGAATGCTCTCGAACATCATGCCCGGCTTTATGTATATCCCGATAAGCACCATGCAGCAGCTCACCGGGCGCACGACCTACGACAAGCTTGCAGTGAAGCTGGACGACATGAACACCGATATCCCCGTGGTTGCCGCCGTGCAGGAAGCGCTGAACCGCACCAACGGCACGACCGACGCATATGTCGTCAACAATCTGCTTTCCCAGAAGAGCCAGCTTGAGGATATTCTGAGCATTGTCACTGCGGCGCTTTCGCTTGTCGCAGGGATTTCGCTGGCGGTTTCGGGGATATCCGTCATGACGACAATGCTGATGAGCGTGACGGAACGCACAAGGGAGATAGGCATAAAGAAATCCATAGGCGCTTCCGGCAGCGACATCTGTCGGGAATTTCTCAGCGAAGCGGTATTGCTGACAATGACCGGGAGCGCGGCAGGCATAGCCGCCGGACTGCTGCTGTGCGGCGTCGGCTGCCTTATCCTCGGCATACCGTTTCGGGTGAACTGGCTGATGACAGCAGCCGCAGCCGCTGCCTCGGGCGCAGTGGGAGCGGTGTTCGGCGCTTACCCGGCATACAAGGCTTCCAAGCTGGAGCCGGTAGAAGCACTGAGAATGTGAGCTTTTATCAAATCCCAAAACAAAAAGGGTTGCATTAATGCAGCCCTTAGCTTGTCAAACCCCCGCCGCAGCGGGATAAAAGTTTTCGGTCCAGCCTTTTTCAAAAGGCTG
>CAYRLM010000247.1:0-2883 GCA_964425035.1 uncultured Ruminococcus sp. | reverse complement strand
AAACTCTTGTTTTCCCCCGTACCCCTTTAGCGCTCTTTTGGCGTTTGGCGGTGCTCCGCACCGAGTGGCGGCGCTTTGCGCCGAGTGCGGGGCTCTGCCCCGCCCCCGCCAGCCTTTTGAAAAAGGCTGGACCGAAAACTTTTATCCCGCTGCGGCGGGGGTTTTCACCGCTTCCTTCTCAAAATACTTGTTCTCAAAATCCTCGACAGGCATAGGCTTTGCGAAATAATACCCCTGAAAGATATCGCAGCCGAACTCTGTCAGGAAATCCACCTGCTCCTTCGTTTCCACGCCCTCGGTTATTACCTCCATGCCAAGCTCCTTTGAAAGCTCGATGATGGTTTTGAGAATACATCTGCTTCTCTCCTGATGCGTGGTTTTTCTCAGGAAGCCCATGTCTATCTTGATTGTGTCTACCTGCATATCCTTTAATGTGTTGAGAGAAGAATAGCCGCTGCCGAAATCGTCTATTTCCACCGCAAAGCCCTTGTTTCTGAGCCTTTGTATCAGCGAAAGCTCCGTTTCTAGGTTTGTCATTATTGCGGTTTCGGTGATTTCAAGCCGGAGGTGCTTCGGCTCAATGCCGTATTTCTCCACAAGCCCGGTTATCGTTTCGTAAACGTCCGTGAAATACAGATCCTTCGGCGAAATGTTGACGGAGATGTGGTAATTCTCATTGCCCTGATCCTTCCACTGCTTAAGCTGCTTGCAGGCGCATTCCCATATGTATGCGTCAAGGCGGCTGATAAGACCCGTGCGCTCAAACAGCTCGATAAATGCCCCTGGAGGTACAAGCCCTCTCTCGGGGTGAAGCCAGCGCACAAGCGCCTCGCCGCCCAGCACCTCGCCGGTCACGGCTGTCTGCGGCTGGAGATACATCTTGAACTGTCCGCTCTCAAGTGCGTCGTCAAACTCGTTGATAAGAGCCTGCTCGCCGATGAAGCTCTCCCTGAGCTTGTCGTCATAGTAGGCTATTATCTCCTGATAGCTGTTCTTGATAGTCTTTATGGCAAGGTACGCTCTGTCGCACATTATCTCTGCTCTTGTGTCCTCGTCGGGTGCGACGGCATACACGCCCACCTGTACATGAACACGGAAAACAGAGCTTTCCGACAGATAGCTTATCTGTTCCGCAGCGTCCAGAAATACCTGAGGATTATAGCGCTCCTGCGGCATACATATTGCAAACCTGTCCCCGGATAATCTGCCGTAAACCGACTGCTCCGATGTCAGAGAGGCGATTTTATCCGCAATTTTTTTGAGTATCTCGTCGCCGGCTTCCACGCCGAAAATATCGTTTATCAGCTTGAAATCCTTTACGTCTGTGCATACTATCTGATACAGTCTGTCGGGATTTGAGCGTATTTTTTCGGCTGCCTTTTCGTAGAAATGCTCCCTGTTGTATACCCCGGTCAGCTTGTCGTGCGTGGCACGGTAGCGCTCGGTTTCCAGCTTATGAACCTCGTCGGTGTTGTCGTGGAAAATGAAGAAGCAGCCGATATAGCTGTTTTTGCTGTCGTAAAGCGGTTTGTAGTTGTTGGAGAAATAGAGCGTGCTTCCTGCTATGGTTCTGGTTTCTTCCCAGTTTATCTCGGAAGAAAGATCCTTGTTATCTTCGGACGCAAAATTGCGGTAGAAGCTGTTTATTTCTTCGTCCGAATGAAACAGCTCCCTTATCAGCTTGTTGGAATATACGCACCTGCCCTCGATATCAATGCACGCAATTCCGTCTCTCATGTTCGTGACCGCAAACGCCAAAAGGCTCTCTATAAGACCTGTCGGCACATAATACAGCGTAAAATAGAACACCGCAACGGCGATTATCGCATATATCAGCAGCGAATAGTCGAACGTCAGCTTGAGGAACAGATAAATTACATGAATAACAATGACGCATATCAGCGTAACAAGCACCGTGAGATATTTTATGCGGTATATCTTAGGCGTTTTGACGGTTTTTATCGTCAGCGTCAGCAATACAAACGCCACCATGACATATACGAATATCAGGTGATAATAGTACAGCGGGGTGCGGTCGGCGACATGATAGAACATATGTCCGTGAGTGTCGCTTGTCTGCTCGGTGGTGTATACGATAGGCACAAATGCGTTTATCAGCATAAGCACGGCGTCTATTCCGACGGCTGCGCCGCACCAGATTGTCGCAAATTTTTTCTGCTCGAAAAGACCCGTGTAATGCTGCACATACGCCATGAGGAATATTATCATCATGTCGATACATACATTGTATACGCCGTATCCCAAAGCGGAGCCGTGCTTGCACGGAATAATCACTGCGAACGCATGTGCAAGTATCGCAACCGCCGCAGATGTCAGCAGATGTCTTACGGATTTGCCTGTGGCGCTTGTCATTTCCCGCTTTTTCCCCAAAGCGTTGCACAATAATATAATCAATGCAATAAAGACAAGTACGCCGACATAAACCCACTTCATAATTCTTCCACCTTATACCGATTTATTATATTTTCGAAAAATACTTCGACATAAAACTCTGCATAGTTTGGATAATTTAGCTATAAATAAATTATACATTACAATTGCGGCATTGTCAAGAAGTTTGTTATGATTATGTTAAAATTGATATACTATAATAGAGTTTACAGCGCAATTACAAAGCAATTTTCTGTAATTTTGCAGGGATAAATATTACATTATGGAACAGAACACATAATAAGTAAAACAAAACAGCGCCGCATGACAATAATCATGCGGCGCTTAGTCTGTCGATAAAGTCTTTATTCGCAGACTACCGTCTGCGAATCGGGGGAAAACTCTTGTTTTAGGTGGACGCTTGCGTCCTCCGCCGCAACCCCTTTAGCGCTGCATTGGCGGCTTGAATATGCGGCTTCGCCGCTGCCGCCG
>CAYRLM010000246.1:0-2907 GCA_964425035.1 uncultured Ruminococcus sp. | reverse complement strand
AAAATATACTCCTTTGAGTAATCGTTGAACTCGTTCATAAATTCGGAGCTGTCAAGCTTCTTCAGCTCGTTTATATACTCGTGAGTGTCCATGCTGTTGTCGCTTATCTGAATGAGGTAAACCGCAATGTTTGAGCAGTGGTCGGACACACGCTCGAAATTCGTCAGCAAATCCTGAAGAATAAAGCCAAGCTCTATCGTGCATTTCCCGGAGCGCAGCCGCTCTATATGACGGGTCTTGAGATCGTTGCGAAGCTGGTCGATAACGTCCTCAAGCGGCTCTACGCACTTTGCCAGTTCAACATCGCCCTTTATAAAAGAGGTGATGGACATATCAAGTATCTTGTTGACCGCCTTTATCATAACGCTGAGCTCTTTTATCGCCTGATCCGAGAACATTATCTTCTTGCTGTGCATTTCCTCGGCGGCTTCAACGATATTGACCGCATGGTCGGAAATTCGCTCCAAATCTCCTATGGTGTGAAGCATCATCGACACTATCTTGCTGTCGCTCTCGGAGAAATCCTTTGCGCTGATTTTCAGAATATATGAGCCTATCTTGTCCTCGTAGATATCGATAGCGTTCTCGTTTTCGATGACCTCGCCGCATTTCCTCTGGTCGTACTGCATGACGGCTTCAAGCGAGGTTTGCAGCGTATCCAGCGTAAGCTCCGCCATTCTTATGCAGACGTTGCGGCACTGCTCGATTGCTACGGAAGGGGTCTTTAACAGACGCTCGTCCAGCATGGGAGCTTCCTGCTTCTTTTCTCCGGGCTTGTCGCGTACGGTGAGGCATGCAAGCTTCTCCAGCTGCTTTGTGAACGGCAGGAACACAATTGTCGCAAGCACGTTGAACACAGAGTGTATCACCGCAATACCGGTGGAATTTATCGTGTCGTTCATGAAAGAGAAATCAATGAACGCATTCAGCAGATAGAACAGCGACAAAAACAGCAGCGTGCCGATACAGTTGAAGTAAAGATGCACGATAGCCACACGCTTTGCGGATTTGCTCGCACCGATGGAGGAGATGAGCGCAGTAACGCATGTGCCGATATTCTGACCCATGATAATGGGCAGAGCCGCCGAATAGCTTATGCCGCCCGTGGAATTTGACACTGCCTGCAAAATACCGACAGACGCCGAGGAGGACTGTATTATCGCAGTCATGACTGCGCCGACGATAACGCCCAGCACAGGATTTGAGAACATTGTCATTATCTGACGGAACTCCGGGATATCCTTCAGCGGCTCAACCGCTCCCGACATCATTTCCATGCCGAACATCAGCGTGGAAAAGCCCAGCAGAATAAGCCCGACGCTGTGCTTCTTGTCCGATTTGCAGAACATCAGCAGGATAATTCCCGCCAACGCCAGCACCGGCGTGAAATTCACGGGCTTGAAAAGGTTCAGGATACCGCCGCCGTCCACGGACGAAAGGCTAAGCAGCCAGCTTGTGGCGGTAGTGCCGACATTTGCGCCCATAATAACGCCTATTGCCTGTGAAAGCTTCATGATACCGGAGTTTACAAAGCCTACCAGCATGACCGTGGTGGCTGACGACGACTGAATAAGGGCTGTTACACCCGCGCCGAGAAGCACGCCCATAATAGGCTTTTTGGTGAGCTTTTCCAGCCAATGCTCGAGATTTCCTCCGGCAAGCTTTTCAAGCGCACCCGACAGGGTGTGCATTCCGAAAAGGAACAGGGCAAGTCCGCCGATAAGCTCAAGAACGTTTGTGATACTCATTAAATTCTCCCGTTTCAGGGCTGCGCCGTAATTTCTGCGCCGCCGCCTTAAGCAATCTTTCTTTATTGCTTTCATATACATTACTTTTTCCTATACGCTTTAATTATACATGATTTTTCGGTAATTGTACAGTGGTTTACGAAATTTTTTATTTTTTTATCACAAATGCTGTTTTTTGCAAACACAAAAAAGCATTTATAGAATAAATGGAAATATTCGGGCTAAACTATGGGTGAACCGAGCGGAAAAGGCAGCGGCCGGTAATTGTGCGGTGCTGCCCAAATCTCAATATGCCGTTAAACCCAAAGAAAGGAAATATCGTCATGAAAAAAGACAGGAACAGGAAATCCCTGAATACGAAAGCGTTTGCCGCTGCCGCAATACTGGGGGCGGCAGCTGTCGCAGCCGCCTCCTATTCTGCGTACAACAGGACTATGAGCAGCCTTACCCCCACCGACAATACGGCAAGCCAGAACACATGGGTATTCAGCTCACCGGAAAGTGCGCCCGCAGACGCACGGCAGTCCGGCGTGGAGCGAGAGGAGAGCGCAGCGGAGGTATCCGAAGCAGAGGCTGCGGCAATTCCCACGCAGGAGGCTGAGGAGGTAAACAAGCCCGTAAAGACCGAAGCGAGGAACATCATGCCGGTGGAGGGAGAGATTTCCCACCCGTTCAGCAACGGGGAACTCGTGAAATCCGAAACGCTGGGAGTATGGAAAACCCATGACGGCTGCGACATACTCTGTCCGCTGGGAACAGACGTGCGTTCAATGTCTGCGGGTATCGTCACGGAAATAAAGGACGACCCTTTGTGGGGAATAACAGTCATCATCGAGCAGGACAACGGGCTTACCGCAGAATACTGCGGGCTTTCCAAGGAGCTTGAGGTAAAGACCGGGCAGCAGGTAGAAGAGGGCGCAGTTATCGGCAAAACCTCGGATACCTGTCAGGCAGAGATAGTACAGCAGCCTCATCTTCACCTCGGCGTAAAGCAGGGCGAAAAGTGGATTGACCCCATGTCGGTAATCGGCAGTTGACAAATACGGGAATATAATTTATAATAAAAGTGCGTTTATAGACGCACTTTTTAGACCGTCGAAAAATCCCCGTTGGGGCTTTTCCGCCGAAACATCCCAGCTGCGCGCATAAGGCATAAGGC
>CAYRLM010000245.1:0-2913 GCA_964425035.1 uncultured Ruminococcus sp. | reverse complement strand
CCTATCATCGTAAACATCATCAACCAGATAACCTCGATCAAGCATAAATCCCAGATATCCAAGGGACTGGACACCGACTTCTCGTATGTGTCCACCGCCGGCTTCCGTCACAGAGTGAACGTTTACCGCCAGAGAGGATACCATGCCGTGGCTATACGACTGCTGCGCAACGATATCCCTACGCTGGGCGATCTTTCACTGCCGGCAACGCTCGGAGAGTTCGCAATGGCGCCCAGAGGTCTGGTGCTGGTAACAGGTCCTACGGGTTCCGGTAAATCCACAACGCTGGCGGCTATGATCGACCACATCAACAGGTCGAAAAACTGCCACATAATCACGGTTGAGGATCCTATCGAGTATCTTCACACACATAAGCAGTCTATGGTAAACCAGCGTGAGATCGGGCAGGACGTCGACAGCTTCGCAGGCTCTCTGCGTGCCGCACTCCGTGAGGACCCGGACGTTATCCTCGTCGGAGAAATGCGTGACTTTGAAACAATCAACGCTGCCGTAACCGCCGCAGAAACGGGACATCTCGTGTTCTCCACACTGCATACGACGGGCGCTGCCGAAACAATCGACCGTATCATCGACGTTTATCCGCCGCACTCTCAGGGGCAGATACGCTCGCAGCTGGCGAACTCCGTTGTCGGCATTATCTCGCAGACCCTTGTACCCACTGCGGACGGAAAGGGCAGATGTGCTGCGCTTGAAATTCTTGCGGCAACCGACGCTATCCGCTCAATGATAAGAGAGGGCAAGATATTCCAGATACCCACGGCTATCGCAACGGGCAAGAAGAGCGGAATGTTCACCCTCGACCAAGACCTCGCACGGCTTGTAAACATGGGCAAGATAACCAAGGAAGTAGCGCTCACACGCTGCCAAGACCCGAACGAGTTCAAGAGATATCTGTCTGTCGGCTAAAGCCTCCCGTCAAAAAAGCCCCGGTGGGGCTTTTTTGCCGAACATCCGCACTGCGCGCGTAAGGCATAAGGCGTTAGCCGTTGCCAGTACACTTGTGCGGATAGAAGTGTTTTTTGCCCCGGCAAAGCTGGGGCAAAAAACGGATCTTAATTGCCTGCTTCGCAGGCAACATAAAGATATGCGACCCGGCTGTACGACATTTTCGGCGCAGCCGGGTTTTTTCCGCAGGGAAGGTAGGGATATGAAAAGAAAAGGAAAGCTGCGGCGCAGGAAAGGCTTCACGCTGGTGGAGCTTGTCGCCGTTATAGCAATAATCGGCGTGCTTGCCGGGATTCTTGTTCCCGTGCTTTACGGCGCTGTTCAGGATTCCAGAATATCCTCCGCAAATCAGGAGGCAAAGCAGTTCAAGGACAGGACGTCAGAGTTCCTCACGAAAATGGACACGCAGAACCACACCCATGTCGCAGGAGGTCAGACGGTGGCGATAGTCATAAAGGACGGCTGGTGGACTATGTCCGGGGGGACTGCGGAGGACTGGCTGGACGGCGTGAACCACTGGACAACCGTAAACACGGTTCAGGTGCCGGACAATACCCAGCCCAACCAGAACACGGAGCTGCTGTCGTTTCTGGCGGTGTCCCTGCAGAGCGTTCAGAACGGTTATGTGGAGCTTCACATCAGCACCAGCTATGTTGTGGGCGTGACGGTGGTTTCCGGGTCGTCGCAGCCGGCGGCGGCAATGCCGACAGACGAGGATTTCAAGGCAGGGACGTTCGGGTTCAACGGTTCGGATAAGGCAGGGTCGGAGGACGGAGAAATAGTCGGCACAAGCCCGATACTGGCGCTTGCAGTTTAGAGAAACCGCACAATTAACGTCTTACCCGCTTCTTTGCAAAATCGGTGTTATCGCATTAAACGCTGCTTACGGTGCAAAATGCCGCATGATTGTCTGCGTTCTTTTCGCAGGATTTCACAAAAATCTGCGGCACAATCGCACGGCAATTGCGGCGCTGCCCTGACATGAGCGACGGTAAAAATCGTGCGGTGTCGTTTTTGAGAGAAACCGTGTAACAAAAAAACTATGTTACATCAGTTCTTACCACAAAATGCACAAAATTATTCCCCAAAAATAGATTGAATTGAACGAAATTTCGTTTTGGCGTTTATTTTTCTCAAAAAACACTTGCATTTTTACGGGGTATGATATATAATGAAACTACAGCAGAGGAGAGGCACTCCGAAGCGGTTTGGTACGGATATAGCCCCGCCGGGGTTATACATAAAAAATTTTTTACAGGAGGTCTTTACAATGATAAAGAAGCTTCAGGCACTCAAGGCCAAGAAGGGCTTTACTCTCGTAGAGCTCGTAGTAGTAATCGCTATCATCGGCGTACTTGCTGCTATCCTCGTTCCTACAATGATCGGTGTAGTTCAGGACTCTAACATTACATCCGCAAACTCCACTGCTGCACAGATCAAGACACAGGCAACCACATTCCTTACCAAGGCTGATACCGCTAAGCACGCTATCAGAGGCACGGATACTTTCCAGACCATTGCTTGCACTGTTACATCTTCCGGTTGGGCTGTAACCGGTACTGTTACATTCGGTGCTACCGGATCTGGATCATCATGGACACTCACCGGCGGTACTGACAAGAACACCGATTTCGCACTGTATATGGCTGATGTCCTTCGTGATTTCAAACTCGGTTATGTTGAAATCTATGTTAAGGATGCTGCCGTTGTAGGCGTAGTTGCTGTTCCCGGTGGCTCATCTACCGATGTTCCTGCTGCTCTTCAGGCTGAAACCGTTTGGTCCGGCACACAGGAAATCTCTTGGCCCGGCAATAAGGCTGGTGTAGGTTCTGACAGCATTATCGTTGGTACCGCTCCCGCAATTGCTCACACTACAAGCGGCACAAGCAGCACCACATAAGGCAAACCCCAAGTAACCTAATGCACAAACGTTCCTCGGCGGCGCAA
>CAYRLM010000244.1:0-3023 GCA_964425035.1 uncultured Ruminococcus sp. | reverse complement strand
TTTAGTTATTCTGCATATATTTCCGATTATGTATTGTGAAAACTCACCAAAAATCAATATATAATTGATTGACATTCTACATAAAAATCGTCAAAAAAATGACAAATTTCGGCGTTTTCTCTTGACTTTTTTGTTGTATTGTGATAGAATTTTATTTGCGCAAAAAATCCCTATGGATTAACTATGTGCAGATAAGAACATAAGCGCATACATTATATATACAAAGGCGCTTGTAGAACGGAGGAAATTAAATGGTAATTGCAACAACGCTTGCCGCTGTCGTGTTCATTGTCATGTTCATCATGTCGGCAAGAGATCGTCTTACCCGTCCCGCTGCGATGGGAATGAGTGCGGTCGGCACGGTACTGCTGGTATTCGGTATCTTCACGGGACTGAGCGGCGACGATACCGGGCTTCTTGCCAAGATAGTGGCAGTGCTGATATTTGTCGTGATGTTCGTGCTGATAATCATGGATAAGATAGAGCGGCATATTGTCACTCTGTGCTGCGGACTGGCAACACTTGTGCTGGTGTTCGGCATATGCATGAGAAGCTTTGACGCTGTTTGGTCAACGCTCAACGTGGCGAACATATTCACCCCCGGCTTCTGGTACACCGCAGGTTCGGCTGAGGAAAGCTCCGCCGGAATAAACTGGGCGACTATAATCTTCATCGCAGGTATGATGATAATGGTCGAGGGCATGGCTAAGGCAGGATTTTTCAGATGGCTGTGCATGACGCTTGCAAAGGCGGTAAAGTACAAGGTAGTTCCGCTGTTTGTGACATTCATGCTGATGTCAGCAGTGCTTTCGATGTTCATTGACAGTATCACCGTTATACTGTTCCTTGCAGCCGTAACGGTTGAACTGGCTCAGCTGCTGAAATTCAACCCGATACCCATGATACTTTCAGAGGTGTTCTGCGCTAATCTCGGCGGCTCTGCGACAATGTGCGGCGACCCGCCAAACATCATTGTCGGCACATCTTTGGGCTATTCCTTCTCGGACTTCCTTACAAATACGGGACTTATCGCAGCAATTTCGCTGGTGTTCGTTGTGGCTTACTTCTTCATTATTTTCCGCAAGGATCTTAAGGAGGCGGGAAAGCAGTCTATTGACACCTCGACACTGCCCGATCCCAAAGAGGCTATCACCGACAAGCGCGGCTTTATAATCAGCATTGTTATCTTCCTTATAGCGGTTGTTATGCTGGTTACTCATGCGCAGACAGGGCTTACCGTTGCATTTATCGGCGGCGTTATCGCTCTGGCTACCCTTATTACCTCGGGAAAGAGCGCACTGGGGCTGCTGAAAAAGGTGGATTACAAGACGCTTCTTTTCTTCATAGGGCTTTTCGTTGTGGTAGGCGGACTTGAACAGACAGGTATTCTTGAGATAGTTGCAAACTTCATTGAGATGGTAAGCGGCGGCAACGTGATACTTGTTGTAATCATCATAATCTGGCTGTCTGCCATTGCAAGCTCCGTTGTGGACAATATCCCGTTTGCGGCGACAATGGTTCCGATAATCCAGCGGCTGGCTCAGGTCAGCGGTCTTGGCACGGATTATCTGTCGGTGCTTGCATGGTCGCTGTCACTCGGTACCGATATCGGCGGCAGCGCAACGCCTATCGGCGCTTCCGCAAATGTCGTCGGAACGTCTGTTGCCGCAAAGCACGGATACCCGATCGGCTGGGGTAAGTACCTCAAGGCATGCGTACCTGCTACCGTGCTGGTGCTGGTTATAAGTACGCTGATGATATTCGTAAGATACAGCGCAGAGCTTGGCCTGGCATAAACAAGTAGATTTTGGGAGGGGATTACCCTCCCAAATATCGTCATAGTGCATAAATAATCCGTGCTTTTTAGCATGAAATTGTAGAATATCACTTTATTGTCTTGAATAATAATCTCAAACATGCTACAATATCAAATAAGAACAGGCGGGGCAATGCCCCTGAAATAAAGGAGGTCATTTCCATGGGAAAGCAGATCATTATTTCCGTAGGACGTGAGTTCGGAAGCGGCGGACATATCGTTGCCGCAAACCTAGCAAAGCATTTCGGGCTTCAGCTGCTGGACAGCAATATGCTCGCAGAGATCGCAAAGGATCACAACACCAACGAGGAGTATCTCAGAAAATATGATGAGAGCGCACGGAATTTGTTTTTTTCAAGAACCGTGAACGGCTTCAGCAATTCTCCCGAAGAGGTCATTGCGCAGATGCAGTTCGACTATATCAAGAAAAAGGCGGACGCCGGAGAGAGCTTTGTTGTTATCGGAAGGTGCGCCGACTGGGTGCTTCGCGATAATCCCGCACTGGTTCGCATATTCATTCTCGGCGACAAGGAAGCCAAGATAAAGCGCACCGCAGAACGGGAAAACCTTTCTCCAGAAAAGGCGAGAGCGCACATGGAGCAGGAGGACAAGCGCCGCAAGTATTTCCACAATACGCACAGCGACGCTAAATGGGGCGACTCAAGGAGCTATGATATCACTGTCAATTCTTCAAAGCTCGGCATTGAGGCGACGACAGAGCTTCTGGTGAGGTACATTGAACTCAATTACAATTCGGCGGAATAAACATAATGCGCTCCCGGTGCTTTCGGGGGCGCATATTTTTCTTTATCAACCCCTTTACACGGCTCGAAAAAAGTGGTATAATAAATTGTAATGTTTTGTCCGGAGTGCGTTTATCCTCCGAGACAATCTGTATAATATTCTCAGGAGGAAACTAAACATGGGTATGACGATGACACAGAAGATCCTTGCAAAGCATGCAGGTCTTGACAGTGTTGTTGAGGGACAGCTCATCAGAGCTAAGCTGGATATGGTGCTGGGCAACGATATAACCAGCCCGGTAGCCATCAACGAATTTCAGAAGAATGGCTTCGACAGCGTGTTTGACCGCACGAAGATATCGCTCGTTATGGATCACTTTACGCCTAACAAGGATATCAAGGCGGCAAAGCAATGCCAGCAGTGCCGCAGCTTCGCCGATAAATACGATATCGTGAACTATTAC
>CAYRLM010000243.1:0-3024 GCA_964425035.1 uncultured Ruminococcus sp. | reverse complement strand
CTAAAATATTCATTTTTTTGAGAATAATGTGTCAAGTGATATTGACAAAATCAATTTGCGTATGCATATGTACTGCGAGGGTGCGTGATAAATTTAGGTCGTGTTTCATGTTTGTTGCAATTTGCGTATGCATATGTACTGCGAGTACTGGTAGCATATTATTTGGTTATACGCTTTGGGTTGCAATTTGCGTGTGCATATGTACTGCGAGTCCTTTCCCAGTGTCATTTTGACAAACGAACGAAGTTGCAATTTGCGTGTGCATCTTACAATTGACAAACACAAACAAAAACAGCTTCCGAAAATCGGAAGCTGTTTTTCGTATATAAAGATGATTATTCCGCCATAATCTCACACAGCTTATTGGTGAATTCTACCGGGTTTTCGATAGGCATTCCTTCGATCAGCAGCGCCTGAGAGTAGAGGATATCGGCGTATTCCGCAACCTTATCCTTGTTGTCGTCGGCGTAGAGCTTTTTGAGCTTTTCAAATATCGGGTGGGAAGCGTTTATCTCCAGAATTTTCTCTGCCTTTGCGGAATGAGCCTGCTCGTCGGGCATTGCGGAAAGCACCTTTTCCATCTCGACGGAAAGCATACCCTCGCTGGTAATGCATACCGGGTGGGTCTTAAGACGCCGTGACAGCTTGACTGCCTTGACCTTTCCGCCCAGCTTCTCGGTCATCAGGTCGAACAAGCCCTTGTTGTCCTCTTCCGACTTTTTGATCTCTTCCTTTTCCTCGTCGGTTTCAAGTCCGAGATCGTCTGCGGATACCGACTTGAACTCCTTGCCGTTGAAGTCGTGCATCATTTGAATAGTGAACTCGTCAACGTGGTCTGTGAAATACAGTATCTCATAGCCCTTGTCACGCACCATTTCGGTCTGCGGCAGCGCCTCAATGCGTGCAATGCTGCTTCCGCTTGCGAAATAAATGTATTTCTGTTCGTCCTTCATTCTGGAAACATACTCTTCGAGAGTAACGTATCCGCCGAAGCTGCTCTTGAACAGCAGCAGATCCTGAAGGTTCTCCTTGTTCCCGCCGAAGCTCTCGTAGATGCCGTATTTGAGCTGTGTGCCGAAAGAGTCGAAGAACTTCTCGTACTTTTCGCGGTCGTTCTTCTGGAGCTTTTTCAGCTCGTTTCTGATGGATTTTTCAAGGCTCTTTGCGATAAGCTTGAGCTGGCGGTCATGCTGGAGCATTTCGCGGGAAATGTTCAGCGAAAGATCCTCGCTGTCCACAAGTCCTCTTACAAAGCTGAAATAGTCCGGCAGCAGGTCGGCGCACTTGTCCATGATGAGAACGCCGCTGGAATACAGCTGCAAACCCTTCTCGAAGCTCTTGGAGTAATAGTCGTAGGGCGCTTTAGCCGGGATATAAAGCAGCGAAGTGTAGGTTGCGGTACCCTCGGTGCGTGTGTGGATATGTGCCAGCGGCTTGTCGTAGTCGAAGAACTTATCCTTGTAGAATTGGTCGTATTCGTCGTCGGTAAGCTCTGTTTTGGACTTCTTCCAAATAGGCGTCATGCTGTTGAGGGTTTCGGTGACGATTTCCTTTTCATACTCGTCCTCGCTGCCCTCCTTGAGCTTTTCATGCTCGACGTCCATTCTGATGGGATAGCGGATATAGTCGCTGTACTTCTTGACAAGCTGCTTCAGCTTGTACGGCGCAAGGAACTCGTCATAGTTCTCCTCCTCGGCGTTATCCTTGATGTCGAGGATTATCTGCGTGCCGTGGCTGTCCTTTTGCGCTTGTGAAATTGTATATCCGTCAACGCCCTCGCTTTCCCACATATAAGCCTCCTCCGAGCCGTACGCTCTGGAGATCACGGTGACCTTTTTAGCCACCATGAATGCGGAATAGAAGCCCACGCCGAACTGACCGATGATATTCACGTCCTCGGTCTTTTCGTTCTCGTTCTTGAACGCCAGTGAGCCGGATTTGGCGATAGTGCCGAGGTTGTTTTCCAGCTCGTCCTTGGTCATGCCGATACCGTTGTCGGTGATGATGAGCTTTCTGTCGGCGCTGTTCGCTTCGAGCGTTATTGCCATATCCGAGCGTGTGATGCCAGTGTTCTCGCTCATGGACTTAAAATAAAGCTTGTCCATTGCGTCGCTTGCGTTGGAAATAAGCTCCCGCAGGAATATCTCCTTGTGGGTGTAAATGGAGTTGATCATCATCTCAAGCAGTCGTTTGGATTCTGCCTTGAATTCTTTTGTTTCAGCCATTGTAAACATCTCCTTGTATATTATAGGTAATTGCCGTATTTGACTTTTTAGCACTCTATTGCTATGAGTGCTAAATCTATTATACACCTTTTTCGGAAAAAATCAAGAGGTAATACACAGTTTTTTTGAAAATTCGCGGCGGTTTTTTTGACAGCCGACCGATTTATCGTGCTTATATTGCCGCAGCAAAACGGAATAGGGCATTTGCAATTAAATGGTATTGTACAAAATAACCATATTTCTATAACAAAATTTGTACTAAATGTGAGTTGCAAAAAAGCCGCAAAGATGTTATAATATCAATATAAATTCAGACAAGACAGTATTGTAAGCTTATTGGCTGACATACTTCTTAATATATTTTCCCCAATTATTTCAGCCGAGTAAAAAGCGCTTTTCCCCAAGCGTTCGGCTAATTTATTTGAGTTCACCGCAGACTCCCCGGTCTGCGGATTTTTTTTGCTCCGGATAAAATCCAAAAACGCCCCGATACGAAGTGCTGCGTATCGGGGCGTTACAGCTTGTCAAAAAACTTCATTTTGCCTGCGAAGCAGGCATTTGAAATCCGTTTTTGCCTCAGCTTTGCTGAGGCAAAAAACACTTATATCCCAGCAAGTGTGCGAGCTGGCGGCGAAGCCGACAGGGAGTGCGCGCAGCTGGGATGTTTCGGCGGAAAAGCCCCAACGGGGCTTTTTCGACGGTCTGACGGGAGGGATCTCCCCCTCCCGTATTATATAAGCTGCGGCCTTATTTGCCTACGCTCACCGTGATTATGCTTATGTCGTCCTCTCTGCCGTTT